>MUKB01000013.1 GCA_002049785.1 Caldifarciminota bacterium 4484_100 | reverse complement strand
ACTACAGTAGCAAGTGATTTCCGTATGAGATTGAACGATGCCTATGAATGGGTTCAGATATGTAGCCATTCCTCACCCTGGGGCAATACATTTAAATATAGCGGGGGTTATGCCGGAACCGTATTCAATTTTGAGATATGGTTTGCCAATCCTCCATTTCTTTTTCTAAATCTATTCCAATGCAGTGGCACGAGATTCTTTGAAGAGAATTATACCGCTGGTTGCTATATATTCGGTCCTGAAAATGGTCTTCTATCTGTCGGTTCATCAAAGGTCGGTAGCATGCTACACTTCAGCGATTTTTACGGACCAATGAATAATGACTATTCTGTAGGTGAAGCATTCAAGCAATGGTTCACTCAATGGGGTATAACGGATCCATCCTGGTTCTACGGTATGATTATCTGCGGCGATCCGACATTAAAGCCGAAACAGTCGGCAAAAAGGCTCACTGCAGGTTTCCCCCATTCCTCAGAGATAAAGAGTCTTTACAGCTGGACCACACCCGAACCTGTAGACCTCGATGATGAGACCGATGGTTATGTATCCACCACCTCTGACGGCAACGGCAGAATCTGGGCGGCCTGGGTTACAGGACGCTCCCAATCAAACGGCAGAACTGAAATATGCGTAGCATATCATCAAAACGGTGTATGGAGCTCAACCCAGATAATCGATCCCTATCTCTATTGGGATTTCTTCCCGGCGATGACCAGGGACTCCGCTGGACAGGCGGTGCTTGCCTGGTCCAGATGCTTTGGAAGAAATTATGATATATACTTCACCCGTTACAATGGTAGCAACTGGATAACCCCCTACCGGGTTAGCAGTAAAGCAACCGATGCCCTGCATCCGGCAATGACCACTGATGGAGACAACCGTCTCTGGGTCACAATGGAACGGTGGAATCATCTGAATGGCGATATCTACTGCCGTTATTATGACGATTCCGGCTGGCAATCGATGTTTGCGGTAACCATCGACTCTGCGAATGACTATGCTCCGAGAATGGCAACCGATAGTGCGGGCAGGGCCTGGACCGTATGGTCAAGTGAACGATATCAGGATAACCGTAATATCTATGTGAAACGATACAACCCCAGCTCAGGACACTGGGAAAATATCTACCGAGTCACTGGAAACCCTGTCCAGGACCAGGATCCAAGGATCTGTGTTGATGGTAATGGAACAATCTGGGTCACCTGGACCACCTGGCGTAATGGCAATGCCGATATCTATGAAAGCCATTATGATGGTGTCTCCTGGTCATCACCCCAGGCCATCACCTCCGATGAAAACAATGACGAATATTCAGAACTCGTCGTTGACAAGGATGGTTATGTCTGGTGTATCTGGCAGTCAGATCGAAACGGTGATTGGGAAATCCTCAGCCGTTATTATAAAGATGGAGCCTGGCAGGACCTTGCCTGTATCAGTAACAGTAGTTATCAGGACATCCTACCCGCCACAACCTTAGACGATTCAGGAAATATCTGGGTTCTGTGGCAGACCGATAGAAATGGCAACTGGGATATCTATGCAAGTAAAATTCACTCTGACTTAATTCCCCCACAGGTTACGGTCATCAAACCGAATGGTGGTGAAGTATGGAATATCGGAGAATTTGATACAATCGTATGGACCGCTACTGACAATTCATCGATAGATTCTCTCTCAATATACTATTCTACTGATGGTGGTGGGACCTGGCTCCCAATCGCAAATAACCTGCCCAATGATACATCCTATATATGGCAGGTCCCTGCCACACCCTCCACAGAATGTCTGGTAAAGGTTGTTGCCTTTGACCCATTCCCCAATAGTGGTGAGGATATCTCTGATGCACTCTTTGAGATTCATGATGCTGAACCACCCCAGGTAATACTCTACGCGCCAAACGGTGGAGAAATCTTCTATACGGAAGAGATTGATACAATATACTGGTATGCAATTGACAATATCGGGCTCGATTCAATCTCTGTGGAATTTTCATCTGACAGCGGAACTACCTGGACGACCATTGCCAGCCCTCCACCTTCAGATACCTTTTATGAATGGACTGTGCCGTCTGTATACTCTTCAGCCTGTCTAATCCGTATTCAGGCATTTGACGGGAGTGGGAACCAGGCCGAGGATATATCCGATTCTCTCTTTTCGATTGTTGATAATATTCCGCCTGAGGTATCGGTGATTATACCCAATGGTGGTGAGGTCTGGTACTGGAATGAAGTCCATACAATCCGCTGGTATTCCTGGGATAATGTCGGTATCGACAGCCTCAATATAGAGCTCTCCCTTGACGGTGGGCAAACCTATCCCCTGCTCATCGCCCACATTGACGGCAACGATTCAACCTACAACTGGGCCGTTCCTGAAACCACATCTTATGAGTGTCTGATAAAAATTTCCGCCTATGACCCTGCAGGAAATAGAGATTTTGATTTAAGCGATAGCCTCTTTACGATCGGAGTGGAAGGGATAATGGAACAAAAAATAATCCCTGATAAATTCGCAATTGGATTCATCTCCACCAACCCCTTTTCTGACCGATTCGGATTTAGACTGCAGATTCCCGAGGATATGTCGGTGCGGATATCAGCCTATGATGTTCAGGGAAGGCATATCGAGGATATCCTGAATGCTGAACTGAAACCCGGTTGCTATAAAAAATTCTGGCAAAATTCTGAGCTTCCCGCAGGTATCTATTTTATTCAAATCAGGGCTGGAGAATATCGATGTGTTGAAAAGATAATTAAACTGAAATAGGCGTAGAGAAATCAGAGGAGATAATTATTGGTTATTGACTTTAATATAAAAATAGATATAATCAAAATTAGAAAGGAGAAGGTGAATGCTGTTATATCTGCTTGGACAGTCTTCTGGTCAACAGAGTAACCCACTGGTCGGTCTTCTGCCCCTCATCCTCATCTTCGTGGTCTTCTATTTTCTCCTGATTCTGCCCCAGCAAAGGAGGCAGAAGCAACACCAGAGGTTACTGAGTAAACTGGAAAAAGGCGACAGGGTTATTACCTCTTCAGGCATATACGGAACCATCGTTAATGTAAAGGACCACTCCGTAATCCTGTTGATCGCGGATGGAGTAAAGGTTGAAATGGAAAAGAGTCACATCATTGATAAACTAAAGAATGTCAAGGAGCAAAACCGAAGAACTTAATAGAATTCTGAAGTAACCTAAAGGAGTAATAGATTGATTTTACCGATCAGGAAATATCCGAATCAGACCCTGAGAAAAAAGGCACAACGGGTTGAGAAGATAACCGACAGCATACTTGCCCTTATTGACAATATGATTGAGACGATGATGGCCGCAGATGGATTAGGTCTTGCCGCCAATCAAGTGGGTTCTTTAAAAAGAATCTTCGTACTCAATACTTCATTCGACAAAAAAGCTCCAGAACCGCTGGTTGTCATCAACCCCGAGATTATCTTCCAGGATGAAAAGGAATTTATTGAAGAGGAAGGTTGCCTCAGTTTTCCTGAACTTTACCTCAAGATCAGCAGACCGGAAAGGGTTAAGATTCAGGCAGTGGATAATTATAACCGGGATTATATTCTCGATACCTCAGGAATCCTGGCCAAGGCGGTGATGCACGAAATCGACCATCTCAATGGTGTTCTCTTTATCGACCACATCCGACCCGAAGAGGAAAAGATACTACAAAAATATCTAAAAAAGATAAAACCAACAGTCAAATGAAGATCGTCTTTTTCGGTTCCGGTCAATTTCCACTACCTGTGGTTCAGCAGCTCAAGGAAAATTTCGACCTCATCGGGATTGTTACAATGAAACCGAAGCCCGGAGGTCGTGGTCTGAAAACAAAATTACCAGAAATCATAAAGTGGGCACAATCTCAAAATATCACAGTATTTACCCCGGACAACCCGAATGACCCATCATTTGTGGAGAAAATCTCTTCACTTCAACCTGAACTTCTAATTCTAAGCTCCTATGGTTTCATACTGAAAGAACCACTACTCCGCATACCGAAACTGGGAAGTATAAATATCCATCCTTCTCTTTTACCGAAATACCGCGGTGCCGCACCAATCCAACGTGCCCTGATGTCAGGAGAAGAAAAGACCGGCATTACAGTTATATTTATGGATGAAAAGATAGATCACGGCGATATCATCTACAAGAAAGAGGTCGTAATTGAACCCGATGAGAACTACGGTGATTTAATGGCACGTCTCTCAAAACTGGCTGGAGATATCATTGTCGATATCGTCAATTCGATTGAGAATAAAACCTACACCCGATATCCACAGAACGATAATGAAAGTTCCTATGCCCCGAAGATAAGAAAAGAAGAACTGTTTATAGACTGGAATGAATCAACAAAGACAATCCACAATAAGATTCGCGCCCTATCTCCATCCCCGGGCGCAAGAACGCGTTTCCGAAATCATCTTCTGATGATTCTAAAAGCAATGCCTGGAGACAAAGATGTCGCCTCAGGTAAACTCCATATCGAAAATCGTAACCTATATGCAGGAACTGGTGATGGCTCTATATTACTGGAAGAGCTGAAGCCAGAAGGGAAGAAGAGCATGAAGGCCATCGATTTTATTAATGGTTATCATATAAAAAAAGGAGAGGTGTTAGGATGAATGCACGCGAAGCCGCATTAAATGCATTATGTGAGGTTGATGAGGGGAAGAATCTAAAAAATGCCCTTGGTAAAATATTTGAGAAGGACGACTTAAGGGAAGAGGATCGCCATCTGGCAAATGAACTCGCCTTCGGCACCTTAAGACACCACGAGGAGATTGACCAGATAATAAGGGAAACATTCAATGGCGATTTCCTCTCGCTCGACCCGGTGTTAAAAAATGTCCTGAGAATTGCGGTCTACCAGTATCTATTTTTCGATCGCATTCCGATCTATGCAATCGTTAATGAAGCGGTGAACTTCGGTCGGACCATCAAAGAGAAGAGTTTAATAAATGCGGTTCTCAGGGGAGTGATTAGAAACAAAAGGGTTCAGGCCCTGCGCGAACCACATGCCTGGGTCTTGAGAAAGATTCTCGATGCCTATCCCTTAGATGGTGAGAAGATAATTGAATCTTTCAAGATCAGACCCACCCCTTATATTCGCATAAATCTGCTCAAGGGAACCATCGAAGAGGCTGAAGAAAAGTTAAAAGACAGTGGTCTGGAATATAAAAAGGCAAACTGGTTTCCGGAATTTAAATCGGTCAACCATCTCAGTCTTGTGATTAACAATCCATTGATGAAACAGGGATATATTTCAGTGCACGATGAGGCCCAGGGACTCATCTGCCACCTTGTCGATCCCAAGCCTGGTGAGACGATTGTTGACCTCTGTTCTGCTCCAGGTAGCAAAGCAACCTATATGGCTGAACTGATGAAAAATGAAGGAAGGATTATCGCGGTTGAGGTAAACAGCTCAAGATTGAAGATGGTGGTGGAAAATGCCCTTCGATTGGGTATTACAATAATCCGTCCGGTAATTGCCGATGGTCGAAAATACTACATTGAAAATGTGGATAAGGTTCTGGTCGATTCACCCTGCACAAATTCAGGGGTAATTGCAAAGCGTCCCGAGGTAAAAGACCGGGTGAATCCCAAGGTCGTCAAAAGGCTTGCCCGGCTCCAGTATGAATTAATCAATAATGCTGCTGAGTTACTGAAACCTGGCGGTTCCATCATCTATTCAACCTGTAGTATCCTGCCCCAAGAGGATGAAGAGGTAGTTGAACTATTCCTGCGCGACCATCCGAATTTTGAATTGGAACCGGCACGCGATTTTACCGAATTGGGTGATCAGTACCTTAAGATTCTCCCCTGTGATTATCATACCGATGGTATCTTTGCGGCCCGGATGAAGAGACTGAGGTAGGTGCCTCCTCGGAAAATAGAAAAAAAAATCAATCTCACAGAAATAACTTCACTAACAATTTTTGCACAGAAGATAAAAATTTGTGAAGAAGATATTTATTCTGCTTAAAAAACTTTAGAAATCTCAAGACTTTATACCCAAATTTAACCTAAATTAACACTTGACAAATCGTAAATTATGAGTAAAATGGGGTGAAATGGGGAAAAATGGGGAAAATTAGGTTTCGCGGATTCTTTCAGCATACCCTAGATGACCGGAATCGATTGGCCATACCCAGTCGATTCCGTAATATCCTGCTTAAGGAATCCAGGGGCAAAGTGGTTCTCACCCCTGGATACGACTACGAAATTGCGGTCTATCCGCTCTCAACCTGGGAAAAGTTTGAAGAGAGTGAACTCCTCACCCTATCGATGGATTATCTTCAATCACGGCGCTACCGCCGACACTTCACCTTCGGAATAAAAGAGGACCAGCTGGATGTCCAGGGAAGAATCCTGATCCCCGATTTTCTTCTCCAGCATTCAAATATCAAGAAGAATGTCATTATCGTCGGTGAGATTGACTACATCGAACTATGGTCACCGGAGAACTATGAGAAGTTTGTCAATGAAATAAATAAATTCTACGCTCAGGATTCAGAAAATATTGAAAGATTAAGAAGGAGGAAAGATGAGAATCCAGGCCGTTGAGGCAATAAAAGATAAAAAGGTTTCGTTTTTCTTGCCCACTGGAGAGATCGACGAAAAGGAATTTTCCAATATTGAAGATAAGTTCAAACAGATGATAAAAGCGGGTGACTACAACATTATTATCGACCTCTCCCGGGTAAGTCATATAAATTACAAGGTTGTTGGTTGGTTAATCGACTATCAGAAAAAATTCAAGGAACTCGGCGGTGACATAAAGCTGGTGAATGTTTCTGCATATCTCTACGATATCTTGAGGCTCTACGGCTTCTATCCTTTTGAAATCTACCCCTCACGAAGGGCAGCACTAAAAAGCTTTGCATGAGTTCAAACCGAAAGTGGTCTTTCATCAGCCGGTGCTTGTCGCTGAGGTCATCGAATGGATGAACCTTCGACCTTCTGGAGTCTATTGTGATTGCACCGTGGGTGGAGCAGGGCACCTTATGGCGTTGTTAAAGGCAAATAGAAAAGCCTATTTCATCGGCCTTGACTGGGATGCAGAAGCCATCGCATTCAGTAAAAAGAGGCTCAGCCCCTTCAAGGACCGCTGTGTACTTTTCCAGGAAAACTTCACAAATCTGGGCTTTATTCTAAAAAGACTTAAACTTCCCGGTATTGACGGTGCGCTTTTCGACCTCGGCGTATCCTATCATCAACTGACCACTCCGGAAAGGGGGTTCAGTTTTGAGCGCAACGGTCCCCTTTTGATGAATATGGCACCAAACACCCCCCCTTTATTCAAAAAATTGCGACAGGTAAAGATGGATGAACTCAAAAGGATCCTCAAAATCTACGGTGATGTAAGAAACAGTAGAAGTCTGGCACGGGAAATATATGAACACCGGGGCCACCTGGAAACAACCGGTCAATTGAGGGAACTGGTGGCGAAGAAAATCCCCCGTAGATTCCTCAAAAAAAATCTCCATAAGGTGTTCCAGGCACTCAGAATATGGACCAATGATGAACTGACAAACCTCATATCCGGACTCAGGGTTGCATTTGAAAATCTCAAACCCGGGGGCAGAATTCTTATCATCGCCTACCATTCAGGTGAAGACCGACTGGTCAAAAACTTCTTGCGTCAACTATCTCTACTCAAAAAATTGAAAATTCTGAACAAGAAGGTGATACGCCCCGCTGAATCCGAAATCAAAAAAAATCCACAGGCAAGGAGTGCTCGATTAAGGGTTGGGGAAAAATGCGCTTCTTTCTGATTCTCATTATCATCTTCGGCTATCTATTCAGCCTTGTCTACATTGAAAGTGAACTCGTAAAACTCGAAGTCCGTAAGGAAAAACTGAGTGCACGCCTCAGTGAACTCAAAAACCGAAAAAAAGAACTTCAATTCAAACTGATGAAATTCTCAAACCTTGCCAGGATTGAATCCGAGGCAAAGGCGCGTGGGTTTATCTTTCCTAAAAAAGAAGATATTCTGGGGGTGGTAGAATGAAAAGGGCTCGGTTCCTGAATGCCTTTCTTTTTTTCATCTCGCTGATATTCTTCTCATATCTCTTTTATATACAGTGCCTGCGCCACAACTATTATGAAACCAAGGCAAAAAAACAGCACCAGAAGAAGATGATTGTTCTGGGTGCACGTGGTAATATCTATGATCGTAATGGACTTCCACTTGCAACATCAGAAAGATGTTACTCGATTTTTTGTACACCAAGATATTCTCCTGATAAAACCCGTCTGATAAACGAACTCACCCGCCTCACCCATAAAGGAAAAAGGGAAATCAGAAAACTGGTCAAACAGAATAAATTCTTCTGGGTTGCGAGAAAGGTAAGTAATAAAAAGAAAGAGGAATTTATGGAGATCGAAGATCCAAGTATCGGGTTTACCAATGACCTCAATCGCCGTTATAATATGCCCGAAATCTTCAGCAACCTGATTGGAAGATGTGGTCTGGACAACCGTGGCATCGAAGGTCTTGAACTTCAACTGAACGAGGTTTTAAACGGACAATCTGGATTCACAATCTATCAGAAATGTCCCACTGGTGAACTTATCCCCTATGCCAACTATCCTGAAAAGGAGCCCAAGCCCGGCCGTGATGTCTATCTGACGATTGACCTCCAGCTCCAGGCAACCCTCTATCAACATCTAAAGCAATGTCTTCTAAAAGAAGAGGCGCGCTACGCCGCTGGTCTGATCATCAATCCCAGAACCGGTGAAATCCTCGCCCTGGTAAATGTAGGAGCAGAAAATGACAAGAGGAATCATGTGATCTGCGACGAATTTGAACCGGGCAGCACATTCAAGGTAATAACCCTTGCCTATGCATTACTCCACGGCTTCAAAGAGACCAATATCATCAACACCGAAGGCGGAAAGGTGACGGTTCGTGGACATACAATCCACGATTTTAGGAATTACGGCATCATAACCTTAAAACAGGCGATTGCCCATTCAAGCAATGTCGCAATGGTTAAGATATCACAGAAATTTGACCGTGAAGGGTTCTATCTGTTGATGCGTGATTTTGGCCTCGGTGAGTTGACCGGAATCGAATTTCCGGGTGAAGTCACAGGTAGAATACCAGACTGGCGAAAATTGAACGATGTTGAATTCGCAACATTATCTTTTGGCCAGGGTGTAGCAGTGAATCTACTTCAGCTTGCCTTTGTCTATCAGGCAATTGCCAACAACGGGGTGCTCAACAAGCCCCTTCTCATATCCTCGATAAAAGACCACCAGAGAACCGTATATCGTGGCCGACCCCTGAGAATCAGAAGGGTCATTCCACAGGAGTATGCCCGACGCATAACCGAAATTCTCTGCGATGTTGTTGAAGAGGGAAGCGGAACCGCGGCCGCGGTTGAAGGTGTCAGGGTGGCAGGTAAGACCGGCACCGCCCAGAAGGTTGTCAACGGCAGGTATTCGAGGAATGCGATTATAACAACCTTCATCGGATATTTTCCTGCTGAATCACCCGAATATCTCATTGCCATAATGTTTGACGAACCCAAGAAAGGATACTGGGCAAGCACAATCGCCGCTCCGGTATTTAAGGATGTTGCCCAGAGTATCTACCAGATTGGTGGTCTCCACTATGCAATTAAAAACACTGATTGAAGAGATTAAAAAAGAAGTTTACAATTTCCAGGATGTAACAATCTCTGATATCGAATTCGATTCCCGAAAAGTGAAAAAAGGCACCCTCTTTATCGCAGTCCCCGGAGAAAAATTCGATGGCCACAAATTCATCGATGATGCCCGGAACCGGGGCGCGGTTGCCGTGGTTACCGAGAGAAGGGTTGAAACGGATCTACCCCAGATTGTTGTCCCAGATACTCGAAAGATAATGTCCATTCTGGCAAGGAAATTGTACGGTGATTTCAACGAACTCAAAAAGATTGGAATTACTGGAACAAACGGCAAGACAACGACCGCGTTTCTGATTCATTCAATCCTCAATCGTGCCCGGATATCGACCGGATTGATTGGCACAATCTACTACATCGGAAAAGAAAAGACCAGGGCAGAAAAGACCACACCCGAGGCACCTGATATCTATCGACTTCTCAATAAATTCAGGAATGAAGGTATCCATTATGTAGTAATGGAAGTCTCTTCCCACGCCCTCAAATTAGAGCGGGTCGAAACACTCAAATTTGATACAGTGGTATTCACAAATCTCAGCCAGGACCACCTGGACTTCCATCAAACCATTGAGGACTACAAAAATTCAAAACTCCATATCTTCGATCTTTTAAAAGATAAGGGAACCGCGGTAGTGAATATGGATGATCCAATTATCAAGGATATATATCGACGTCCCTTGAAACATATTGTCACATTTGGTATGAACAAGAATGCCAATTTCTGGGCCGAGGTTCTGGATGAGGATATTAATGGAATAACCGTTCAGATAAATCACCAGGGGAAAAAATATGAACTAAACTCAAGGTTATTCGGACAGTATAATGTCTATAATATTCTTGCTGCATTCACCACCGCATTCCTGATGAATATCAACCCTGAAATCATCGCGGAAGGTATCAGAGCGGTAAGCCGGATCCCGGGAAGGATGGAGCAGGTGGTTGAAAATGTCTTTGTGGATTTCGCCCATACCCCGGATGCAATAAAAAATGTCCTCTCCTCACTGAGAAAATATATTAAGGGCAAGCTCTATATCGTATTCGGCTGTGGTGGGGATCGTGATAAAGAAAAGAGACCAAAAATGGGTGCGGTTGCCACCGAGCTCGCAGATTTTGCTATCATTACATCAGATAACCCACGAAGTGAACCACCGAAAAAGATTATCAATGACATCATAAAGGGGATAAAGGGTAATAACTACAAAGTTATCGAAGACCGTGCTGAAGCGATCTGCTATGCCCTGAAATTGAAAAAAAAGGATGATGTGGTTCTGGTTGCAGGTAAGGGACATGAAGAGTATCAGATCCTGAAGGATAGAACCATCCCTTTCCGTGATGCTGAGGTAATTGTAAAATGTTCTGTGAATTTATGATTAATGATCTTGAAAAGATATTAAAACCGAAAAATAGCTTCCATAGTCAGGAATTGATTCGTGGTGTATCAATCGATTCCAGAAGAACAAAACCCGGTGAGCTCTTCTTCGCGCTTAAGGGTGAACATACGGATGGACACCTCTATCTAAATGATGCCTTGAAAAGAGGAGCGGTGGGCTGTGTCGTGGAAAAGAGTATGAATACAGAAAAAGAGATTATAGTAGACGACACCCTGTTTGCCCTCGGTGAATTCGCCCGTTTCTATCGAAGCCGATTTCATCCTTGCACCATCGCTATCACAGGTACCAATGGCAAGACCACCGTAAAAAACCTTATCGCAAAAATCCTGGAAAAAAAATTCCGCATTCTCTATACCAAGAAGAACTATAACTCCTTGATCGGTGTACCCCTCACCATAATTGAGCTCAATGGTAACGAAGAATTTCTCGTGCTGGAGATGGGAACCAGTAATCCAGGTGAGATAAAGCGGTTATGCGAAATTGCCCGACCCGATATTGGGGTAATTACCAACATCGGTCCAGGACATCTCAAAGGGCTAAAATCCCTCGAAGGTGTCCGGGAGGAGAAACTATCCCTGATTCACGCCCTTCCTGATAACGGATTTGCAGTTCTCGGTGAAAATGTTACAGATGAAATCAGCCAAAGATTTATAAAATTCTCTTTGAACGACTGCAAGGATATCAGGTTAACCGAATATGGCAGCCATTTCACCTATAAAGAAAAAAAATTCTTCACTCCGCTTCTCGGTCTTGCCAATGTCTACAACTGTCTGGCTGCAATAATTGTCACAACAATGCTCAATATCGATTACCAAACTCAGTATACCGCCTTAACCGAAACAGCTCCGACCCCGGGAAGGATGGAACCGCTCTGGCTGAAGAATCTCCTCATCATCAATGACACCTACAATGCAAATCCAGCCTCAATGAAAAACGCACTGAATTTCGTTAACGAAATAAAGAGAAGAAAGATAGTTGTTCTTGGTGATATGCTGGAACTTGGTGAAAATTCAAAAGAACTTCATATAGAGATCGGTGAATATGCACACAGGATAGGTGCCCTTTTATTAACTTATGGAACCGATGCAAAATACTATGGTGGGAAGCACTTCAAGGACAGAAAAAAGTTATTACAATACCTCCTTAAAAAGATTGAAGGCAATGAGGTGGTTCTATTCAAGGCATCAAGGGCCCTCCAGTTCGAGCTCATTGTCAACGAATTGATGAAGGAATTGAGATGATTAGTTTTTATAAAAAAATTATTGGAGTCCTATGTTATATCTATTGCTTTATCCATTAAAAGATATCTTCGGGCCATTCAGGCTCTTCGGATATATCACCTTCAGGAGTGCCTATGCCGTTGTCGTCGCAATCCTGATTACCCTTCTCTTCGGGCAGAAATTTATAAACCTGCTGGTTCGAAAAACGATAAAACAACGCATCCGGGAGGA
>MUKB01000104.1 GCA_002049785.1 Caldifarciminota bacterium 4484_100 | reverse complement strand
AAGGTGAAGCGCTATTTTGCCGAGGATATATCTTCTATTAAATGTGATCAGACCCAGCTCAATGCGGCATTTTCCAATATTGTTGAAAATGGGTTGGAGGCGATGGAGGGTAAGGGTGCATTAACAATAAGGACTGCGGTTGTTGAGAAGATTGCTGATAAAACTGTGAAGAAGTATGTTGAAATAAAATTTGAGGATACAGGAAAGGGTATGTCAGAGCAGGAACTGGCTAAACTCTTCAAGCCCTTTGAGTCGAGCAAGCCTGGTGGCACCGGTCTTGGTTTAGTGATTACCCGTTCGATTATTGAACAGCATCAGGGTTTTATCAAAATAGAAAGTAAAAAAGGTATTGGCACGGTGGTGACAGTGCTTCTACCCATCAAGAGGTAATGACATTATGATGGTCAAAAAATGGTTGACATAACCACTATATTGATTAATTTGAATATATGAATAACTTTAAAATCCTCATTGTTGATGATGAACCGAAGATCTGTAATCTATTAAAGGAGATCCTCGATGCCGAAGGTTATGAGACCGATACCGCACTGAATGGTGCTGATGCCCTTGAGAAGATCGAGGATGGTGAAATAGATTTAGTCCTGCTTGATATTAAATTGCCCGATATCGATGGTATCGCCCTGCTTAAAAAGATTAAGAAACATTCTTCCGATATTTCAGTAATTATGATCTCTGCCTTTGGCACAGTACAGCTGGCAGTGGAGGCATTAAAGAACGGTGCCGAGGACTTTCTCGAAAAACCCTTAGAGACAACCCGGGTTTTGATAACCATAAAAAATGTTCTGGAAAAGTGTATACTCAGAAAAGAGAGAAACCTCTTCAAAAATGAACTTTTAAGGGGTTATGAGATAATCGGTAAATCCGAGGGGATTAAAAGGGTTATGGAGTTGATTAAGAGGATCGGACCTACAAACAGTGAAGTATTAATTCTGGGTGAGACCGGGACCGGCAAGGAATTGGTGGCGAGGAATCTCCATATTATAAGTGAAAGGACCGGTGCACCATTTGTAAAGGTCAATTGTGCTGCCCTGCCTGGAGAACTGATTGAAAGTGAGCTATTCGGTTATGAAAAAGGGGCTTTTACCGGTGCCTTCAAGAGAAAGCCCGGTCAGTTTGAACTTGCACACAAAGGGACCCTGTTTCTCGATGAGATTGGTGATATGCCCCTGCCTGCTCAGGCAAAGGTTTTAAGGGCGATTGAGGATAAAGAGATTGTCCGATTGGGTGGAACCCGAACCATAAAGATAGATGTCCGAATCATTGCTGCAACAAATCAGGATTTAGGCCTTTTAATCAAAGAGAAGCGATTTCGTGAGGACCTGTTCCACCGTATAAATGTTTTGAAAATCCAGCTCCCACCATTAAGGGAACGGAAAGAAGATATTCCCATTCTTGCTGAACATTTTTTGAAGAAGGCGTGTATTGACAACAATCGACCCTTGAAAAAACTTACAAATCAGGTGTTCCATCTCTTACAGAATTATGACTGGCCCGGCAATGTGCGTGAATTGGAACATCTGATGAACAAAGTCACAATCCTGGTGGATAAGAACACAATCGATATCAGCGATATGAAAAAGATTATGGGTATAGAAGATTCAATTCAGGAATTAAAAAGGTATAAGATGGACACAGTCAAGTCGAAATTTGAACGTGAGTATATCATATCGGTTCTCAATCAGACGGACTGGCACATCTCAGCAGCAGCCAGAATACTGGGGATCAACCGCTCCACCCTGTTCCGGAAGATGAAGAGGCTGGGCATCAAAAAATAGCAGAGGCAGAAAATAACTTTACACTTTGCGCGATACCGAAGGCATAAAGTTAACGGTTAATAATTGACATTCACACCATCCTTAGATATAATAGTGAATGAAACTGGGACTTATCGGCTGCGGTCGGGTGGGAATCTCAATCTTCTATTTATTGAAAAAGAGAAATAAGATTGTTGGACTCTATGACATCAACAAGAAAAATTTAGCCCGGGCAAAGAAATTACTAAAATATAAAAAAAATCTAAAAATTGATGAGATCTGCAAGCAGAGCGATGCTCTCTTTATTGCTACACCGGATGATAAAATAGTAAAGACTTATAAAAATATCAGAAAATATATTACTGCTCCAAAATTTATCTTCCATTTCAGCGGCAGTCTGAGTTCAAAAATCATCCCCAAATCGAAAAATATTTACCGCGCATCAATCCATCCTTTTGCTACATTTCCCGAGGTGGTCTTAACACCGAGAAGGTATTTTCTATTTTTCGAGGGTGACCCTCCCGCGCTTCGTGCGGTCAGAAAAATCTTCCCCAAAGAAAACTTTTTAATAAAAAGAGTTAACCCCCGTCTTAAGAATAGATACCACCTGATCGGTGTATTCTCGTCCAACCTTCTGATCGGGTACCTCACCCTGATTAGAGATCTGGCAAAAGAGATTGGCTGGAAAGATAGAGAATTTTATGAGATTGTGATTCCCATCATTGAATCAACCATTAAAAATGTAAAAAAATATGGTCTAAAAGATGGACTGAGCGGTCCCTTAAAAAGGGGAGATAAAGGGGTAATAAAAAAGCACCTGGAGACACTGAGAGCGAAAAAGGGGCTGAACCGCCTCTACAAATTTTTATCCAGTGCCATTCTCAATGACCTTGTCGACCCCAAGGCCAAAAAGTCATTGCTCGATCTATTCAAAAACTGAAGAAAAATTTTTATAAGATATTTCGACAATTGTCGAAATGTTTTAATAAAATTTCTCAGATTGATGGTGGATATCGTTGTGGATAATTTGTGGAAAAGTTCGGTCGGACAGAAAAAAAATTGTAAGCCGGTTGCGCAAGGGTCTTCACATCTTATCCACCGCCATCATAAAAAACCCTGACTCCTTCCCAGTTTTTTTTGATTTTTCAAAATGTTGTGTTGAATTTATTCCATACCTTCTTCGCAGACCGAGACGGTCAGTGGGCTGAATAGAGTTTCTACTTCCAGCTAAGGGGCGTCTCGCCCCGATAGATTTGGTCCCGCAGGGCGAGGACGCCCTGCGGGCTGAAGATATCTGGTTTATCTAGTTTCTCTGGTTTCTCTCGTTTTTCTGGTTTGTCTGGTTGAAAAGATTGAGACCCTGAAACAATACTGAGATTCCTCAGCACAGGGTTCAGGGTGACATTCTTTTCCCATTCCGAAATCTGAAATGCCTCTATGGTTTACCAGCACATCAGCAGCTCAGAATAACATTTTTATCCCTGATAATCTGATATGCTGATTCACTGCCCACTGATACCCTGATATCCTGATATGCTTTTCATCCAAAATCGAGAATCCAGCATCTCTGAATAACCAGAATACTAATACAGTTAATTCTACAGGGCCTTTGAAAAAAGTAATGATAATAATCTATTTTGAACTATAATCTACTGACTATCACAAGATATTTTTATCTGCCTTGATTCGATCCTTAGGGTGCTTCTGAGGTATCAATTTAATAATCTCCTCTAAGAATGTTAAGCTAAAACCACGGTGCCGTAGTTTTTTCAACTTCTCAAAATCTGCCTGCCTCAGTTTTGATTTTACATCCAGTAGAAGTTCCTGTTTTTCTTTTTTCAGTCAGCTTCATAATACCCCTTTTTAAGTCGTGTAAATTCCTCCTTAAAATCGAAGAGTTGAGAATATTCTCCTATAAGTTCCCAATCAATTTCTTCAATATCCGCCAGTTCTCGATTCCTGCGACCTGGATTATTTGCCATCGCCTGGATCTTCAGTCTAATAATATCTTCCGGCCATATCTCCTGCTCATCAAATCTTTTCAATAAAGATGTGAGAACCTTTTTGAACTCCATTTATCTATCCTTGATGCAAGAGATTTTCCTATCATAATATATCCCAATCCACAAAACCTTAACTTTCCGCATTAGCCATTGTATAATTTTCATAATCCCAATTCCATTATACTAATATAACCATTTGGTCAGTCGTGTCAAGGTTATGGTTAACTGACTCTCTTTTTGAGATTTTTGATACGGAATATTTCATAGACGCTTGATATTGATTTGGAAACGACTCTCTCTTTATGAGGGTTGACATTCCTGTGAAAAAAAATAGAATTGGCTATGTCAATCCATAGATTACTAAATCAAGGAAAGGTCGGGTTGGTAATTTTATCTATTACCCTTCTCTTCACCTGTGCGCATAAAGCCCCACCCATTGCCAAGGATCGATTGGCTCCGAGACTGAAACGGGTCACACCCCTGAACAGTCGCCAGGTCCAATTTACCTTTACCGAAGAGATCGACACCCTGAGTTTAGTTCCGGAAAATTTTTTGATCCTCTCGGGCACCGATACACTCCCGGTCATCACCCTCCATCCCTCTCTCTCAAAGACCGAAATCGTTGCAATCACTGCACCACAAGAAAAGATAACCTATAATGTTTCGGGTATCATATACGACCTGGCTGAAAACAGAGGAAGCTTCAGCACACAATTTATCGGGTCAACAATACCCGACACCATCCCGGCCTGGCCAGTAAAATATTACCAGGGCAAAGGATTCAAAGAGTTTATGGTCCAGTTCTCCAAGGCGATGGATACTACATCGTTAAATTTTTATATCATTCCAAAGAAAAACCTGCACCCAGAATGGTTGAACCTGCGCACCGTAAGATTTACACCCGATTCTATCATCGACACCCTCGGTTATGATACCACATATTATCTTTATATCAAAGAAGTGAAAGACATCAGCCAGAATCGAACTGAAAATATTATAACCTCGATAACGCCGGATACTGTCTATAACCCATTAGTTCTTAAGGGTGAGGTTCGAATCAATGATACCCTTCTAAAAAAAGGGATTGCAATAATCAAGCTAATCGTCGCCGGCGATTATTCAGGTCAGGATGAGGTGGCGGTCGGCAGGGCCAATGTGGTTAGGCTTAAACCAGGACGGGTCGATATTGATAGTCTACTCAATTAGTATAATTGCTGGCATAATTATCCTTCTACTGTATCGAAAGAGTCCGTTAAACATCTTAATAAGAATCCTTGCATTGATATTTCTGGTATTACTCACGACAAACTTCACACTCTCTGTGAGGAGACCGGCAAAGGAGAGACCTCCTATTCTCCTTGTCGATGCATCCCGGAGTATGAAACCGGTCTTTTCTGAGGTGCTGGAAACAATAAATCGCCTCAAGTCGTCCTATCCATTATTTTTCTTTGCCGAATCACTCTATAACAAACCTCCAGATTCAGCAGTTTATACCAACATTACCAAAGCCCTTAATACTGCAGCCCGGATGGACCCTTCCGCCCTCCTTTTAATCAGCGACGGTAACCACAACTATGGCCCATCACCCCATACTATTGTAAATAACTTTAATATTCCGGTCTATACATTCGGCGCTGGTATTGAAACAATAAAGGACCTTGCTATCGATGACATAATAATTCCAAAGTTCGTCTATACCGATGATACTACGAAGATTGAAGTCGTCGTTCAATCTGCAGGTTACAGGAATAGAAAAGGGGTGTTGGAACTGGATCTTCCTTCAGGTAAATTGACCAAATCCTTCCCCTTGAGTATGGTTAGTGCAAAAAATAAAATTATATTCAAGACCGTATTCAAAAAACCCGGGGAAAAAAGGGTGGTGGTCAGGATAAAACCGGAGGCCCAGGAGCTGAACTACGCCACCTTTCATTCAATACCCAATTTCTCTTAAATGCCCTATCCCAGGACCACCATATTTCAATATTACCTGTTATTACACTTGGCCCAGAAACCTTTCTGAATCCAAAGACGAATAAGAAGGTAACCCCAGAGATCGAATCGAACTCCATCGATGTTCTACTTCTGGACAATATCAACCTGCAGAACATCTCGATATCTGAGGTTGAAGAACTTCTGAAACAGGGTAAAGGCGTGCTGATTGTCGGTTCAGTTGAGGGTGTAAATAGCGCCTGGCAAAGGCTTCTGCCGATTAATATCACTAAGGGCATCGTAGACGGGAAATATAACCTTGAGGTAATTCAACCTTTTTCCATTCTTAAACCGATGGATGAATTTCCTCCGATTACTGCAATAAATCGAACCTACGGCAAAAAGAGCGATGCAGTAGTAATCGCCCAGTCCTCGAATCTTCCGATCATCGCCTACCGAGAATACGGTGGTATAGTATTTCAGATCAATATCATAGACCTTGGAACCTGGCAGTTTCTCCAGAGTGGATTGAGACAGAAGGAGATACTGCCTGTCCTCCTCTCCGATATAATAAGATTTATCTCTATCTTGAGGAATAAAGGCCGGCTGGTTCTGGAATCCAGGAAGAAGAGTTATTCAATCGGTGAGGAAATAAGATTGAAACTCCAGAGTTTTGATTCATCCTTAAGGCCCGCATCCGGAGGAGATTTCTACCTCCAGTTTGAAAATTCCCGTATACCATTTTATGAAATAGAAAAAGGTGTCTATGAAACAACTATTACCCCTCAGAAGCCGGGCAGGTTCATTGTCTATGCACAGGGTAGTTTGGGTGAGGAAATTCTAAAGAGCAAATCTCTAAGGATCGAAATTAAACCACGGGCTACTGAGGTTCCTGAATTGATAAACCTTCGGCTATTGAAATCGATTGCTGACAGAACAGGAGGAAAATACTATCCCCTCGATAGCCTTGAACACTGGCGATTATCAGATACAAAAAAGCATTACACCTATGCCCGGCTACAGTTCAATCATCCCATATTTGCCATCCTGATTATCTTGCTCCTGGTGATCGACTGGATATTGAGGCGGAGAAAGGGGCTTATATGAACCCTCAGGATTTAGTAGCGCGAGGCTTTACCCCGGAACTTGCAGTATTCATAACATCAATGCTACCCATTATTGAACTACGCGGTTCCCTACCCTTGGCTATAAACCTCTTCCGTATCACCTGGCCTAAGGCCTTTCTGATTGCATTCATCGGCAATATTATACCGGTCCCTTTTATTATAATACTCCTGAAACCGATGGTCCAGTTCTTATCAAAGATAGCGGTTTTCAAAAAATTCTTCGACTGGCTCTTTGCAAGAACAAGAAGAAAAGGTGGTGATGTAATCAGAAAATACAAAGAGGTTGGCCTGCTGGCATTCGTAGCCATACCCCTACCCGGAACCGGGGCCTGGACCGGTGCCCTCATCGCCTTTCTATTCGACCTCGAGTTCAAATTGTCCGTGGTGATTATCAGCCTCGGCGTCTTTATCGCGGGAATAATCGTCCTCTCCCTCTGCCTGCTGGGTTGGATTGGAGCAGTTATTGCGGTAATAATATTTTCTCTGGCAGCTTTAGGATTCTTGAAACTATAACCGCGCCGAACGCGAGAAAGGTAGAAAAGTAAAGAAGGGTTCTTAGACCGAAGAATAGTATCAAACCACCCATAAGCGGCCCGATAATCCCGGAGAGTCCAAATACTGAGTTGAGGATACCGGTTGCGGTGGCCTTCTCTGCATTATTCTCAAGCAGAAATTTTATCGAACCGAGATAGAGATTCGCCCAGGAAAAACCGAGCAAGACCTGTAGCACGATAACAACCTGCCAGTGGCCCGTGACCGCGTATCCGAGAAAGGTCAAAAAGGATGCAATGAGTCCTGCCGATATCAGTGAAGAGCTTTTGTAACGGTCAAAGAGGAGCATAAAGATAAATTGCATTAAGGGATTTATTGCATAAATCACACCGATCCAGAATTTATCTGCACCGAGTGTCATAAGATAGATTGGGAATATCGCCCAGATTGCCGTGGCTGCACTGTGTCGGATAAGATAGGGAAGATAGACCCGAATATTCTTGAAGATAATCTTGATTGGAAAGAGTGGAACCGTAAGCTTCACCGGATGCTCACGCACAAACAGGGTAAGAAAAAATCCGACCAGAGCAAATAATGCAGACCCTGAGAAGATATAGAAATTTTCCTTTAACATTCCAGCAAGAAAACTTGCTCCGGTAAAACCCAGAGAACCCATTGCAGTAAAGAGACCGAGGGAACCGCCCCAGGCAAGGGCGGCGAGTGAGCCAGGGATCATACCCACACCAACCCCGGCAAGTCCGCGCAGGATAAAGAGTCCGGAGATATTTTTAATCAGATTGTGTCCAAAGAATACAAACGCGCAGGTCAAGAAACCGAGGAGAATCATCTTCTTCCTTCCCACGACATCACCGAGTCGACCAAAGATAATAGAAGAAAGTAGAACCATACCATTATAGACCGAAGAGACTAAAGAGATGATAAAGAGGTTATCGGTATACTGGCGGGCAATTAAGGGGATGAATATAAGGGTTAATGCCCAGGATGAGAGATAAAAGAAGTTGAGAAGAGCAGGTATTTAGACCCCTCCCGGTTTGGTCAAGGAAATTCCCTGTTTGCAGAGTGGGCAGTTATCCGGCTCAAAATTCTCCACCGCCTTCCGATAGGTTGCGAAGTATTCAAACCCCATCTTCTGGTTACTCCGGTCGACCAGAACTCCCACCCCTACTACTTTACCGTGTTTTAACTCAACCGCATTCAGGGTTTCCTGAATCGATTTACCCGTAGTCAAAACATCGTCTACCACCAGCACATTTCTGTCTTTGATATCAAAACCCCGACCGACAATCCGTTTCCCCGCCCTCTCCTCAGCAAACCCTGCATAACGGTTCAGCTGACGCGCAACCTCAAATGCAATAATCACACCTCCAGTGGTCGGACCAATCACCCAATCGATATCAAGCCCTTTAAAATGGTCAACAATAATCCCACAGAGTTTCGTTGTTGCGGAAGGGTTTTCCAGAATCCGGAATTTTTCAAAGTAGTATTCAGAATGGAGGCCTGAATTTAAAAGAAAATGGCCTTTCTTAAGAACCTTCAAATCAATCAATAATTTCTCAATCTCCATTACCCATCTCCTCAATTATCTCTTTTGCCGCTGTAACCGGGTCTTCAGCCTTAATTATGGGTCGACCCACAACAATGTAGTCGGCACCAGCCCTGATCGCTTGACCCGGGGTCATTGTGCGTGCCTGATCATCCTGACTCGGCTTCGGCCTGATTCCAGGTGTAACAATGAGAAGGTCCTTGCCGCATTCCTTTCTTATGATCTCCACCTCACGGGGTGATGCAACCACACCATCAAGCCCTGCACTGCGGGCGAGCTGGGCAAGGAATATAACCTGCTCGGTAACCGAACGCTTGATCTCTCCAAAAAGGTCCTTAAAATATGCCTCATCGATGCTCGTGAGCACGGTGACTCCAAGAAGTTTTGGCCGATTAAGTTTCTTTGTCTGTGCGGATAAAAGCGTAGTCTTCACCGCCTCCTCAAGCATTGAAAATCCTCCACTGGCATGGAGGGTGAGGAAATCGATGCCCAGTTCAACCGCACCTTCACAGGCCCGGGCAACCGTATTGGGGATATCGTGGAATTTCAAATCGAGCATCACCTTTTTTTGATTCTGTTTGAGAAATTCGATGATCTCCTTACCAAAATAGATAAATGGAATTGAACCGACCTTATAAATTTCGACCAGGCCATTCAGCCCCTTGACCAGTTCCTTAATCTTTCCAAGGTCGTTCAAATCAAGTGAGACAATCAACCTCTCTTTCACAACCAACCTCCTTGAAATTATAACTTATTATCAAACTTTTTCAATTCTTTGATGATCTTCAACGGTGCATACGGGTCTCGCAAACAGATCGAACCCAAGGTTATGGCCGATGCACCGGCAAGTATAAACTCATAGGCATCCCGGGCTGAAACGATACCTCCGCCACCAATAATCGGCACCTTCAATTGCCTCAATCGGTAGACACAGTAGAGGGCGAACGGTTTTATGGCCGGGCCTGAAAGACCACCCACAATCAACGGTCTCTTTTTTGTTATATCAAAGGCAAGGCCATGCAGGGTATTTATCAAGGATATGCCGTCAGCACCGGCATCAATGCAGGACCGTGCTATAGATAATGGGTCACAAAAATTGGCGGTAAGCTTCACAATAACTGGAAGTTTTGTCTTTTTACGCACCGCCGAGACAATCCGGGCGCAGGTCCTTGGTGACCGACCGAATTGGACCCCTCCGTGTCGCACATTGGGGCAGGAGACATTCAACTCAAATCCATCCACATTGTCTCCAATCTCTTCGACAATCCTGGCAAATTCCTGAACCGTAAATCCTGCAACATTGACAAAAATTTTGGTATCAAGTTTCTTTATCCGGGGTAAAATCTCTTTAACAAATTTCTTGACCCC
>MUKB01000012.1 GCA_002049785.1 Caldifarciminota bacterium 4484_100 | reverse complement strand
GAAAAAAAGGATAAAAGTTTCTAGTGTTAACCTCGGCGGTGGCTTTGGAATCCCCTATGATTCAGATGACCGCCCCCTCAACCTCAAGGTGGTCAGCCAGGCTTATAAGAAGTTTGTGAAAAGACACAACATAAAATTGATGCTCGAACCGGGCAGATTTGTTGTAGGAAATGGTGGATATATCATCACCAGGATAATTTCAATAAAGAAACGCAACAGAATGCCTTTATACATAATAGATGCGGGAATGACGGAAAATCCCCGACCCGCACTTTATGGCGCATTCCATAATATCGTCCCTCTGAATAAAAGTCGAAGACCGAAATACCAAACGCGGGTGGCAGGACCACTCTGTGAGAATAGCGACGAATTCGGATGCTACAAACTACCAAAATTGAAACTGGGCGATTTACTAATGATAAAAAACTGCGGCGCCTATACCCGAACAATGGCGTCAAACTATAATGGCCGCCTCTTACCCGCAGAATACCTGTTTGATAAAAGGTTAATTATGATTCGTAAACAACAGAACTTCAGAACCCTTATCAGAGATGAAAAATATTAAGGTCTTTAAAATCGGAGGTTCACTCCTCACCACCCCGGATAAATTTATCGAAATCGGTCGTTCCCTTCTAAAATACCGACCAAAGAAGATATGCCTTGTGGTATCAGCGATGAAAGGCAATACCGACAATCTGATAAAGACCTATCTCAGTGCCATACCCAGACCTGACTTCTACAACTTCGAACAGTTTGTCGGTCTGGGTGAAGTCCAATCAGCGCTTCTCTTTGAATCCGCATTCATCAATCTCAAACAGAGGGTAAAGGCAATACTCCCCTGGATGAAGGAGTGGCCCATCTATATATCACTCCGGGAAAAAGGTGAGCTCTCACCGAAAAAGATCAACGAGAGAAGAAATTTCTCTCTGCTCAAAAAAAGCAGAATGGCCGTCAAAAAATATCTATTGCCTTTGCTGAAGAAAGGCACAATCATCATCATCCCCGGTTTTGTTGCCCGCGATTCCAGGGATCGCATTCTGACCCTGGGCCGGGGTGGAAGTGATATTTCTGCCCTTTTGATGGCCGAACTTCTCGGCGCGGAGGAGCTGGTCCTGCTCAAGGATGTCAAGGGCGTAATGAGTCTGGACCCAGGGATTATAAAAACCGGTAAAGAATTAAACTATCTCGATTCTGAAAGTCTGGGGCTGGTTGCAGCAAGTGGTGCCCAAGTTCTAAATCCAATCTCGTTAAAACATCGCACCTCCTTAAAACTTATGAGGGTGGTCTCTACTAAATCCCGGGGTGGAACCGAAATCCGCTTTTCCAAGGAAGTGACGGTACAGGCGTCAAAGACCGCATTTGCCGTTCTCACCTTTATTGGTGAGGCCATTCCTGAAACACCCGGGATACTGCATAAGATTTCCCAGCGTTTAGCCCGCCACGATATCTCAATCTACTCGATTACAATTTCTGATAACCTTATTGCAATCTATACTGCGGAACAGAGGGCAGAACCCGCCTATAGACTCCTTTCCCCCCTGCTCAACCGTATTAAAAACCTGAAGGTTCTGAATTTAAAAAAAGGGATTGGAAAGATTGTGGTGCGCAGTCTGAAATTCATCAACGAACCAGGGATCATCAAGAAGATTGTCACCCCGATATCAAAAAAAGGAATAAACCTCTGGGAAGTTCTGACCGTGCATACCGATGTTATGGTTTTTGTCGAATATAAAGACCTGAAACCAACCTATGAAATTATAAAAAACATATTTAAGGAGAAAAATGATTAAATTACCCGAAAGGATGGCAGGTGTGCCGCCCTATCTATATGCGGAAATGGATAAGGTTATCCAGGAGGCAAGAAATAGCGGTAAAGAAATCATAAATATCGCCCACGGCGACCCTGATCTTATGCCTCCCCAGGAGGTCATCGAGGAACTTTCGCACCGTGCAGGAAAACCCGGGGCACAGTTATACCCACCCTATTGGGGATTAATCGAATTGCGGGAAGATATTGCCCGATGGATGGGTAAGAGATTCGGCGTAGAATTATCCCCTGAGGATGAAATTATGATTCTCATCGGTGCCAAGGAAGGGCTCACTCATCTGTACACCGCACTCTGCGATCGTGGTGATTATGCCCTCATCCCTGACCCGGCCTATCCTACATATAAGACATCGGTAATCTTTGCCGAAGGCATGGTTCACTATTTCGGTCTCAAGCAGGAAAACGATTTTCTTCCAGAACTCAAAGAAATAACAAAAAATCTCCATAAGAAGACAAAATTGATGATTATCAACTATCCCAATAACCCGACTACAAAAAAAGGTGATATCACATTCTTCAAGGAACTGGTCTCATTCTGCCGAAGGCATAACATATACCTGATACACGACAACCCCTATTCAGAAATTTACGAGACCGACCCTCCCCCATCAATACTACAGGTCGATGGTGCCAAGGATATCGCGGTAGAGCTCCATTCCTTTTCTAAGACATTCAATATGCAGGGCTATCGAATCGGCTGGATCTGTGGCAATAAGGATATGATTAAGGCCCTTGCCGTGGTCAAGACCAATACCGATTCCGGTATATTTTTACCGATTCAGTATGCAGCAATCAAGGCCCTGGAACTCTACGAAACATTTGTTCCCGGATTGCGGGAAATTTACAAGAAGAGGCGGAAAATTGTTCAGGGATATCTGGAAAAGATAGGCTGGCAATATTATCGCTCCGATTCCACGATCTATGTCTGGACCAGGATGGACGAAAGATTCAAAGACTCGATGAAATTTGTAATTGGATTGATAAAAGAAAAAGGGGTGATGATCGGACCCGGGGCAGGTTATGGCCGATATGGTGAGGGATATTTAAGGTTTTCCTTAACCCAGCCAGAGGAGAAACTTCGCACCGGGATGGAGAGATTTCTCGAATTTGTAAATCCTTAGACAACTGCAAAACAGCGTTGACATTGCATAAAAAATAGATAATATCTATATATGAGCTCGGGAACCTATATAAGTATCGTTCTTGGAATAATTATTGCAACCTTGGCAATATTTCTCTTAATCGCCCTGTTCGGTTCCCGAAAGACACGTCGAAGGTTGAATCAGACCGACATCCTTACCGATGAATTGGAGCGCCACAAAAAAGAGAATATGCGTCTCCGTGCCGAGCTGAAAAGGCTGAACTCAATGACCAACCTCTTCTTCGCTTCAATGATCCGACTCACCGCAAAGTTGAACCCCCTTGAAATCGCCAATGAAACCAGGGGTCTTCTGGCAAACTATCTTGACCCTGAAAAGATTGCGATATTTGTCTATGACGAAAAGGGAAAGAGGCTCAATATCATTACCCAGCAGGGGCTTGACGAGAACTGGATCCCGAAGATTATCTATAAACTGGGTGAAGGTAAAGTCGGCCGTGCCGCAGCCACGCGCTTTCCGGTCAGCCGTTCCGAACTCGAATTCGGCAATATCAAAGAGCCCTATCCGGTCTTTGACCCGGATATCTGTTATCCCTTGGTGTATCAGGACCGACTATACGGTGTCATTGCAATCTCCATCGAAAAAATAAGTGAAAGGGAAAAAAACCTGCTGGGTGTAGTAGCAATGATGACCGCTGTAGCATTGAATAATACACGCAGTTTTGAGAGTATCCAGACGAGTGCCATAACCGATCCCTTAACAAAATTATATAATATCGCCCATTTCAAAGACCGCCTTCAGGAGGAGATCAAGCGGGCACAGAAGTTTCAACACGACCTGTCAATCATAATCATCGACCTTGATAATTTCAAGGATTACAACGATACATTCGGCCATCATGCAGGAGACCAGTTACTGATTAAACTGGCACAGATCTTCCGTCACCACTTTGATGAAACCGATACCGTTGCTCGCTATGGCGGTGATGAATTCATTGTGATGTGCCCAGAGATAAAGAAGCAGGAGGCGGTAAGGATTGCAGGCAATCTGCTCCAGGACCTCCAGCTGTATGATTTCACCCGGGAGGGACAGAAAAACCACCCGTCGATAACATTCTCGGCCGGGGTCTCTTCCTATCCTGACGACAGCAGCAATTATGCCGACTTAATAAAGATGGCGGACGAGGCCCTGTATGAGGCGAAGAGGGCCGGAAGAAATAATGTCCGCGGATATAAACCAAAGATTGAAAAAATTTAAGACCGCCGGTTTTAAACATCCTTGATGAAAAATATTGTGCAGGAGATTTTTAAAAAGGCCAGCATATGTAAGGAGGAAAAAATAAATTTGATGGAAGTATGTGGCACCCACACAATGGCCATTGCCCGTTCTGGAATCAAATCCTTATTACCTGACAATATCAATCTCCTATCCGGTCCTGGTTGCCCGGTTTGTGTAACCCCCCAGGATGTTATCGATTATGCAATCGCCCTTGCCCAGAGAGAAGGGCTGATAATTACAACCTTTGGTGATATGGTGAGGGTTCCCGGCACACACTCATGCTTGGAGGAATACAGACCTGTCATCGTCTATTCACCCCTTGATGCCCTCGATATCGCACAACATCATCCAGAACAGGATGTAGTCTTTATCGGCGTCGGTTTTGAAACAACCTCACCCACGGTTGCCGCAACAATAATCAAGGCCGAGCAGTTGGGAATCAAAAATTTCTTCATCCTGCCCGCATTTAAATTGATACCTCCTGCCCTCAGATATATCGCCTCTTCACCAAAGATAAATGTCCAGGGGTTTATCCTGCCTGGTCATGTCTCGGTGATTATCGGAGCCCAACCATATCAATTTCTTGCCCAGGAATTTCATCTTCCAGGATGCATTACAGGATTTGAACCGGTCGATATTCTCAAGGGGATATTGAATCTCGTCACCCAGATTGCGGAGGAGAGGTCGGCAATTGAGATTGAATATACGCGGGTCGTTAAGCCCGACGGCAATACCCGGGCACTGACAATTCTAAAAAAGGTCTTCGCACCTGAACCCGCCTCCTGGCGTGGTATCGGAACCATCCCTGATTCCGGTCTCGGTTTGAAAGAACGCTACAAAAAATTTGATATCCGAAAACGCTATTCCATAAAAATTCCAAAACCGAAGCAACCCAGAGGATGTATCTGTGGTTTGATTCTTCTCGGGTTAAAAAAACCAGCTGATTGTGCACTATTTGGAGATACCTGCACACCCTCCCAGCCGATAGGACCTTGTATGGTCTCATCTGAAGGGGCCTGTGCTGCCCACTATCGCTATGGCCTCTCACACCAATAACAAAAGAAAGATTACCCCGGACCTGATTGAACAATTTTATGACCTTTTCTCTCCCTGTCGGCTCTGTCCACGCGAATGCAGGGTGGAACGAAAAAAAGGTGAACTGGGCAACTGTCGCGCCGGCCAGAAACTCAAAGTCGCCTCATACCATCAACACTTTGGTGAAGAACCTCCCTTAGTGGGGAAATTCGGGTCAGGAACAATATTCTTCAGCCATTGCAATCTTCATTGTGTATTCTGCCAGAACTATGAAATCAGTCAATTGGGTCAGGGAAGAACAATCTCAACTGAAGAACTTGCCCAATATATGTTGAATCTACAGACTCTGGGATGTCATAATATCAACCTTGTAACTCCAACCCCCTGGATACCTCAGATTGTAGAGGCCCTTTCGATTGCACAAACTCAAGGTCTGCATATTCCGATAGTATATAACTGTGGAGGTTATGAATCGGTCTCGACCCTGAAACTCCTTGAAGGTATAATCGATATCTATATGCCGGATATAAAATACTCTGATGACCGAAATGCTGAAAAATACTCAAAGGTTCAAAATTATTGGAGTGTAGTAAAATCGGCATTAAAAGAGATGTATCGTCAGGTCGGCAATTTAAAGTGTCGTCATGGTATCGCCGAATCCGGACTCCTTATTCGGCATCTGGTTCTTCCCAATAGTCTTGCCGGAACCAGGGACTGTTTCAAATTTATTGCCGAAGAACTATCAAAGGATACTGTCGTGAATGTTATGGCTCAATATTATCCAACATTCAATGCCTATAAGTATCCGGAAATTAATCGCCGCATAAAACTTCAGGAATATCGGGAAGCACTCAATATTCTGAAGGAATTCGGCCTCGATTCCGGTTTCCAGCAGACCATCGATACAATCTATCGAAAGATTATACCAGAATGGGGTGAATGGTCCTGAAATATACTACAGCTTGGTTATCTCCTGTTCAATGCGGTCAAGAAAACGGAGATTGCCGATTCTGGCAAACCTCTTGTTCGCCTCAACAAATGCCTTCATCGCCTGTTCAGGCTTTCCCGCCTTGCGATAGGCGATCCCGCACAGATAATATATTTCACCCAGAATCCGATCGCTCGCCACCGGCTTCATAAATCGTTCAGCCCGCCGATAATAATTTTGTGCCTGGGTATACTTCTTCATCGCAACAAGCACCTTGGCACGCGATATCAACCCATATATCTTATATTGAATATTACTTTCTTTTTTTAAATCCGCAACCAACTTTCTCGTTAACTGGTCCGCCTTCTTATACTGGCGTCCAAGTATATGATATTCAACCTCCTCCATCAGGCAGTCGAAATTGAGGTATTTTATATTAAGTTCCCGGGCCTTCTTCTGGGCCTGTGTCAGATATGACCGTCCTTTCTTTATCTTCCCATGTTCGCGGTAGTATTCACTCAGACTGACATTACTGAAAATAAACGCCTCAGGAAAGTTAATCTCCTGGGCGATTTTAAGTGCCTGTCGATAATTCTTTATTGCCTGCTCATCCATAAGCCGATTGTAGTTTATTGAACCGAGGTTGTTATAGAGATATACCATTGTCCGTTTCGCCCCGATCAATTTTGCCTGGGTAAGCGCCCGCAAGCAGTACTCTTCAGCCTTATTAAGATCCTTGCCGGTATAGAAGACAGCAAGGTTATTCAAGGTAATGAGGATACCACCCTGATATCCGATACTGCGGTAAATTTCCAGTGCCTTATTATTAAACTTCTCGCTCATCTTCAGATTGAACTGTCCATAATAATTCAAGGCAAGATCAAGATAACAGGCCGCAATCCTCTTCTTATCTCCTATCGACTCCCTGATGCTCAAACTCTTTTTTATACACTTTTCAGCCTTCTCAAACTTACCTAAGCGTAAATAGACGATACCCATAATTACATATGTATCTCCGATGACCTGTTTACTCAAATGTTTACCGCTCTTTACAATATCCTCCACCTCCTTCTCTGCCTCCTTATATCTTCCCATCCGTGTATAGAGCCAGGCGATCGCATTACGAAATACATATATCATCTCTGTTCCCTGGGTAATCTGCAATCCCTTTTTGTAATGTTTCAAACTATTTTTATACTCACCCATCGCCTCATAGACATTGCCGATCTTCTCGTAGACCCGATAGGCATTTGGATCAATCTTGAGACAATCATTCAACTGCTCAAGCGCCTTCTTATATTCGCCGATCAAATAATATATATCAGCAAGGGCAAATTTTATCTTGAATATCTCATCGATATTGTCCTCAAACCTTAATGCATTTTCATAAAATTTTATCGCCAGGGAATGGGCATAATTGTTCTTCGCCTTTTCCGCCGCCTTCTTGGAGTAGTATAAGGCTTTATGAACATCATTGGCGGTGGTGAAGTGGTGGGCAAGCTGTTCATAATAGTTAGGCAGGGTATTCTGGTAGAAGATTTCAATCGCTTCACCGACCAGGCGGTGGAGTTTCATCAGATTACCCCGGGGGATCTGCTTATATACAATATGCCGAACAATATCTTCCGTAAAGAAGTATGTGTCCGGACCCCGCTCTTTGATCAAACCCAATTCTCTTAATGCATCAAAGGCATCAATAATCTGACCAACATTCCTTCTGGTTGCAGTAGCGATAATATCCGCATTAAACTCCTGGCCAAATACCGCGGCAATCTCTAAATAACCCTTTATCTCGTCTTCAAGAAACTTCAACTTTCTCTTTACCGTTTCAGTAATCGAACTGGGTATGGCGAGGTCAAGGTCCTTACTCAACACCCAGACCCGACCATTATAGTAGAATTTCTTCTGACGCTCCAGCTCCCTTAGAAGTTCTTCAATATAGAATGGATTTCCTCCACTCTGGAGGTAGATGAATTTATCAAGGTTCTCAGGAACCGGCCCCATTATCTCTTCAAGTAACTGATGTGTCTGCATCTGGTTGAGCGGCCTTAAGGTAATCTGGGTATAGAGCTTTTCCCTTGCCCAAATGCCCCAGAACTTTGCGATCGGAGTATTTTTAATTTCCTCGACTCGGTAGGTGCCGAAGATTTTGATATTCTCTTTGACACTCCGGATCAAAAAATCGAGCAGTTCACAACTCGATTGATCTGCCCAGTGGAGGTCATCCATAAATAGTATCGTCATCCCTGAGCTCATCCGGGCCAGGATATTGATAAATTCACTGACCGCATTATAGAGACGGTATTTATCCAGCTCTTCACCCCGTGCCGTTCTCAAAAAACCTTCAGCAGGCAAGAGTTTTGCCAGTTCCCGCTGATAGATTTCAGGAAGCTGTTTAAAGCTTTGCTGGGTAAGGGCAAAATTTCGATTTATCAATTCATTGAAAAGGTTCTTAAAGGGATGGTAAGGAACCAGGGCAAGCGCCTCATAGGCATTACCCCTGAGCAGTCTTTCAGCATTGAGCCTCTCTTTTATTTCGATAACGAGTCTGGTCTTTCCGATGCCCGCGGTTCCGGCGATAAATACCACATTGAATTGGGATATCTGACCGAGTGCCCAGCGCACCTCCTGGTCCCTGCCTACGGTGATGGGTGCGGGTATCTGCAGTCTGCGGATAACCTCCTGCTTGACTCCAATCCGGTTCTTTCCCTGTTTCTTTGCCTGATACATCAGATTATCCGCCTTGTTGATTAAAACCTCGGCTGCGGTCCCGTCATTAGGAAATACTGCATAGCCGATACTGCAATAGACCTTATGTCCGGCAATCGCAGTCTTCCTCAAATTTTCAAGAATCCTCTGGGCCAGCTCAACCGTTCCCTCAATATTGGTATTGGGCATAAGGATGATAAACTCATCACCACCATACCGGATCAGATTATCTACCTCCCGGATCTGATTCTGGAGAAAGTTGGCAAACTCCACAAGCACCCTGTCCCCTTCTAAATGGCCGAAGTTATTATTGATATCACGGAAATTGTCAAGGTCCAGCAGAATCAGGGCAAAATTTGTGGCAAAACGGTTGGCCCGTTTTATCTCATCATCGATCCAGCGCCTTAAAAACCGACGGTTATAAACCCCGGTCAATTCATCAAAATATATCTCTTTCATTGTTATAATTAATTATAACCAATATTATACCAAAGTCAATTATTGACTTCAGCCAAATTTTGATTATTATAATGTTACCTTTAAGCAAAAATTTAACACCTGAAAAGGAGGCGACATTGAAAATTCACGAATATCAGGCAAAGGAGCTGTTTAAAAAATATGGCATCCCTGTACCCAAGGAAAAGGTATGCCATAACCTTGATGAGGTGCAAAAGGCGGCTCAGGAGATTGGGATACCCTGTGTTATCAAGGCCCAGGTGATGGTCGGGGGCCGGGGTAAGGCCGGTGGTATCAAGATCGCCAAGAGCCAGGAACAGGTAAAAGAGTTCGGGCAAGCTATATTGGGAATGGAGATAAAGGGTCTTGAGGTAAAGAAGGTGCTTGTGTCTGAGGCGGTTGCAATCGGGTCTGAGGCATATCTGGGAATAATCGTCGACCGCACGCAGAAACAGGTCGTGGTGATGGCCTGTAAAGAAGGTGGAGTAGAGATCGAAGAGATCGCCCGGCAGAGACCAGAGGCCATAAACAAGGTCTATGCGGATCCGGTCCTCGGCCTTCTTCCCCATCGGGCAAGAAAGGTCGGACTGTTCCTCTATTCTGAGCCCAAGGTCGCATTTGAGTGTGCCTCAATTGCAGAAAAACTCTATAAATTATTTATTGAACTTGATGCCTCGCTGGTTGAAATCAACCCCCTTGTGCTCGATAAATCCGGTAAACTGGTCGCCCTGGATGCCAAGATAAATTTTGACGACAACGGACTTTATCGCCATCCGGATATTGAGGCGATGCGCGACCGTTCAAGTGAGGACGAGAATGAACTCCTGGCCCGGGAAAGGGACCTCTCTTATGTTCGGCTCAACGGCAATATCGGCTGTGTGGTAAATGGCGCAGGTTTGGCAATGGCAACGATGGACCTGGTCAAATACTATGGTGCAGAACCGGCAAACTTCCTCGATATCGGCGGTTCCTCTTCACCCCAGAAGGTGATGAATGCCCTGGAGATACTGTTAAAAGACAAAAATGTTAAGGTAATCTTCTTCAATATATTCGGTGGCATTACCCGATGCGATGATGTCGCAAATGGTATCCTGGCAGCAAAAGAGAAACTGAATATTCAGCAACCGATCGTTGCTCGACTTACCGGCACAAATGAGGATAAGGCGATGGGGATATTGAAAGAGGCAGGTCTGATCTTTGCATCCAGTATGGAACAGGGTGCAAAAAAGGCCATTGAAGTTCTGAAAGGGGTATGAAATGAGTATTCTGGTCAATAAAAACACAAGGGTGGTGGTGCAGGGAATTACTGGAAGGGACGGAAGTTTCCACACCGAACAGATGTTAAAATATGGAACCCAGGTCGTGGCCGGTGTAACCCCGGGTAAAGGTGGCAATACTGTGCATGGAGTTCCGGTCTTCAACACCGTGGAAGAGGCGGTTGCCCGGACCAAGGCAAACACCTCAGTAACCTTTGTGCCGGCAAAATTTGCCGTGGGTGCGGTCTATGAGGCGATTGATGTAGGAGTCGAGTTGGTGGTCTGCATTACCGAAGGTATCCCTGCCCTGGAAATGGTAAAGATCATGGGCTACTTAAAGAATAAGAATTGCCGTTTAATCGGACCAAACTGCCCGGGATTAATCTCACCTGGAGAGGCCAAGGTGGGGATTCTACCCGGCCATATCTTCAAACCCGGTAATATTGGAGTAATTTCAAGGAGCGGAACCCTGACCTATGAGATTGTCGACAATATTACCCGCGCAGGGTTGGGACAGTCTACCTGCATCGGTATTGGCGGTGACTCAATTATCGGAACAAAATTCATCGACTGCTTGGAGCTCTTTGCCCGGGACCCCCAGACACAGGCAGTGGTTCTGGTGGGCGAGATTGGAGGCCGGGATGAGCAGGATACTGCTGAATACATAAAAAAGGAGTTCAAAAAACCGGTCTTCGGCTTCATCGCAGGCAAAACCGCACCTGCGGATAAGAGGATGGGCCATGCCGGAGCAATCATATCCGGCACCTCAGGAACTGCAGCAGAGAAGATCAAGGCATTTGAGTCTGCAGGGATCCGGGTCGGTGAAACACCAGCTGGGGTGGCCCGTCTGCTCAAGGAAAGTCTATAAAACCCTTATCTGTTCTGTTCCTCGATCGCCTCTGATGTAATATCCAGGGCCTTGGCGGTTCGATTGCAGATATTCTGCAATGTGGTATACAATTCACGTTCTGGAATCTCTTTGTTATAGAGTCTATCAAGAATATCTTCCAATTCTGAAAATATATTCACCATCTCACTATAATTATAATGGAGTGTCTTCTCTAAGTTGCGGCGCAGTTCATTATAGATCTCCTTCAAACCGTCAATGGCATCGCCCTTGCGAAACTCAAAATCTTCGGTCTTCTCCCCATTACTGATTCTTTTGATATAACGACTGAGACGATACAACGGCCCGTATATCTTGTGGGAAATCAGAATCACCGCCCAGAGGCTCATAAAGAAGAGGATTATCCCGATAATTACCAGCGGGACTGTGGTGCTGGCCCAGGCCTCACCGATCGTCTGGGAAGAGACACCGAGGATAGTGAGTTGGTCCTCAAAGATGATACACATCGACGCTAAGAGTATCAACGATACCCCAATAATCAGTCCCATTATTGCAACAATCAACTGGATCTGTAGTCCGTGAATGATTATAATCCTTCTTCTGCCAAATGCCATTTCACTCCAATTGGAATAGTCTATCCAGATTTAAGTATTTGTCAATAGGCAACGAGTTTAGATTATTGACAATCGATTAAATTGAGTTAGAATATACGATATGTGGTTTCGCAAAAAGGTGAAGGCAAGGCCCGAGGAAAAACTCAAACTTCCTGATGGATTATGGGTCAAGTGTGAGACCTGCGGTGAGATCCTGTATCGCAAGGAACTGCAAAAGAACCTCTGGATCTGTCCCAGGTGTAATTTCCATTTCCGAATCGGGTGCAGAAATTACATCGCCAAGCGGTGGTCTATGGCCTTGCCAAAATCGGTGGAATCCCGATTGTCTTCGCAGCAATGGATTTTGGATTTATGGGTGGAAGTATGGGTTCGGTAGTCGGAGAAAAGGTCGCCCGGGCAATTCGGCTTGCCCGGGAAAAGCGTCTACCTTTAATCATCCTCTCAGCATCAGGGGGTGCCCGAATGCAGGAGGGGATTCTCTCCTTGATGCAGATGGCAAAGACCTCAGCTGAGCTCGCCTTACTTGCAAAAGAGAAAATCCCCTTTATCTCCATCCTCACCCATCCCACGACCGCCGGGGTTATGGCATCCTACGCCTCACTCGGTGATGTTATAATTGCCGAGCCTGGTGCACTGCTCGGCTTCACCGGCCCCAGGGTGATCGAGCAGACAATCGGAGAAAAGCTTCCCCCGGGATTTCAACGTTCTGAATTTATGCTTGAACATGGGCTGGTCGATATCGTCATCTCCCGCAAGGAGTTGCGTAATACCCTGATAAAGATATTGAATATCATCTGGAAAAGTGGCTAAACTCAGGCTGGAAAGAGTCACAAAGATATTTGACCGTAATATCCACGGGGCAAAAGATATTACATTTGAAGCCGAAGATAAAGAATTCGTCGTGCTGGTAGGTCCATCTGGTTGCGGCAAGACGACAATACTGAGGCTGATTGCTGGACTTGAGCAACCCACCTCAGGAAATGTCTATATCGATGGCGAATGTATTAATGACATTCCACCCAGAGATCGAAATGTTGCGATGGTCTTTCAGAATTATGCACTCTATCCCCATATGGATGTATATGAAAATATGGCGTTCGGTCTGAAGGTGCGGGGTTATCCAGCAGGAGAGATCGAAGCCAGGGTCAAAAATGCTGCGGAACTCCTTGGACTATCTAAGTATTTGAAAAGAAAACCGGGTCAGCTCTCAGGTGGCCAGCGTCAAAGGGTTGCCCTGGGTCGGGCCATTGTCCGTGAGCCGAGGCTGTTTCTCTTTGATGAACCGTTATCAAACCTCGACGCAAAATTGCGTGTCCAGATGAGAAGTGAACTGGCAAGACTACATAAAAGGCTATCTGCCACGATTATCTATGTAACCCATGACCAGGTGGAGGCGATGACTCTGGGCCAGAAGATTATCGTGCTCAAGGATGGTGTGATCCAGCAGATCGCAGATCCCTTAACCCTTTATCAATCTCCAGCAAATAAGTTTGTTGCCGGGTTTATCGGAAGCCCCCCGATGAACTTCATCCCGGGTAAGATTAAGGAGGTTGATAACCTGCCGGTCTTTGTCCATCCATCATTAAATTTGAAACTGAATAGAAAATTTCTGAGATTCATCAACCGTGAAGTCGAATTGGGTATCAGACCTGACGACTTTTCCCGAAACCACGGATTGGAAATTCAGATGATTGTCGATGTAGTAGAGCCGATGGGAAACGAAAGATATATCTATGGCCATTGTGGTGATATAATGTTAAGCGCACGCATCCAGCAGGATGAACATCCCGAATCTGACAAACCGTTCAGGTTAACGATAGCACCAGAAAAAATATATCTCTTCGATGCGCAGACCGAAAAAAGGCTTTAAACTTTCTCTCCGCACCTGGATCCTGCTCCTTGTGCTCGCCCTGGTCCTGGGCCTTGGTCTGGGAACCTATCTCTTTATTGTCAGCGACCTTCCACCTGCTGAATCGATTTCATTCTTTGCCCCGCCTGTAGCCACCAAGGTCTTTGATGACCAGGGAAATCTTGTCAGTGAATTCTTTATTGAACGCCGGGAACTGGCAGACCTTGATCATGTCCCTCCGTATCTAAAAAACGGTTTTATCTGTATCGAGGACAAACGTTTTTATAAACACTGGGGTGTCGACATCCTCCGTCTTTTCAAATCATTATTGTTGAACCTCACCCATATGCGGGTTGTGCAAGGCGGAAGCACAATCACAATGCAGCTTGCCCGAAATATGTTTCTGACATTGGAGCAGACGATCGTGCGGAAATTGAAAGAGATTGCACTCGCCATCCGTATTGAAAGGACATATACAAAAGATGAAATTCTGGAGATGTATCTCAACCAGATAAATTTTGGCCAGGGCCGTTATGGCGTCGCCACCGCAGCAAAATACTATTTCAATAAAGAAATTTCTGAAGTGAATATAAGTGAATCTGCCCTGCTCATCGCCCTGCCAAAATCGCCTGAATACTATTCTCCTTATAAGCATCCGGAGCGGGCAAAGAAAAGACGCAACTTCATCCTCAAGAAGATGTATGAAAATAAAGTTATCACCCAGGAAGAATATCAAAAGGCGGTTCAGGAATCTTTAAATGTGGTTGAGCATAAAAAAAAGAAGCGTATCGGTCCTTATTTTCTCGAGGAGGTGAGAAGATATCTGGAACTGAAATACGGCCCGGAATTTCTCTATCGCAGTGGTGCGAATATCTATACGACAATGAATTCTGATCTACAGAAGACAGCCGAGGATATTCTGAATAAACATCTCAACGCCTTAGAAAAGGATTATCACCTGCCCGAACCGAAGGCAAAATTTGATTCTCTGGGAATAAGCGACTCCATTATGGCGATACCATACCTTGAAGCGGCACTGGTGTTGATGGATTATCATACCGGTGAGGTGAAGGTCCTGATCGGCGGCAGAGACTTTTCCCAGAGTCAGTTCAATCGGGCAACCCAGGCACGAAGGCAGGCTGGAAGCGCCTTCAAAATATTCGTCTTCACCGCTGCAATCGACAACGGTTTCACCCCCGCGGACATCGTGCTCGACCTGCCGATCGTCCTAGAGATTCCTGGTGTCGATTCTATCTATCGTCCTTCAAATTACGACCGAAAATTTTTAGGTCCGATAACCATAAGAAGAGGACTACAATTCTCCCGTAATCTCGTAGCCATAAGATTGATCCGCAGTCTTGGTCCTGAACTGGTTGTCCAGTATGCCCATAACCTCGGGGTGGAGTCTCCGCTGTTACCGGTCGTCTCCTTGGCCTTAGGTGCCTGCGAGGTAAGTCTCTTAGAGATGGTGAGCGCCGCAGGAACCATCGCCAATCTTGGAGAAAGGGTGAAGCCCATATTTATCCGCAAAATTACAGACCGGGACGGAACCGTCATTGAGACCGCCAATCCGATTCCGGAGAAGAAACTCTCCCCTCAAACCGCATATGTGATGACCGATCTAATGCGTTCCGTAGTAGATGGTGGAACCGCATATCGAATAAGAAGATACTACAAAGGTCCAGCCGCGGGAAAGACCGGCACGACCAACAACTACAGTGATGCCTGGTTTATTGGCTACACCCCGGATTATGTCTGCGGAATCTGGGTTGGTTATGACGACAACAAAAGGATCTTCCGTGGTGCTACAGGAGGTGTAGTATCTGCTCCGATATGGGGTGATCTGATGTCCCATATCGACACCCTCCAGAACAAGGAATTTTCAAAACCCTCCTCAGGCCTTGTCTGGTGTAAGATCTGCACCAAAACCGGAAAATTGGCAAGAAGATTCTGTCCCAAGACAAGGGAAGAGATATTCATTAAAGAAACCGAACCTAAGGATTCCTGTAACCTCCATATCTATAAAGGGGGAAATAAATTTCAGGAAGATTTTGAGAGTATACGATAAGTTCTCAAATTACTCATATCTCAACGCCTCAATAGGGTTGAGTCCGGCAGCCCGGCGTGCTGGATAGATACCAAAAAAGATTCCCACCGCGGCAGAAAAGCCGAAGCCCAGCAGTATCATCCAGAGGGCAACTGCGGCCTTGAGCGGAGAGATTGCAGAAATCAACTTTGCCAGAAGGATACCACCGATAATACCGATAACCCCTCCAATCAATGCCAGAACCACCGATTCAAAGAGGAACTGCAGAAGAATATTTCTATTCGATGCACCCACCGCCTTTCTGATTCCAATCTCCCTTGTCCTTTCCGCAACCGAGACAAGCATAATATTCATAATACCAATCCCACCCACAATTAATGATATCGCTGCGATAGCAACAATCGCCACAAATCCGACCTGGGTAATATTTCGGTATATATCCAGCAGCATCTCCTGGGTATTCAACTCAAAATCGTCCTTCTTATCAAATGTCAATCCCCTTCTCCTCCGCATCAATTCACGCACCTCATCGATTGCTGATTCCAGCCTTTTTGGCTTTGGCATAATATTAATAGTATATGTAGAAAACGCTTTTTCAAATATAGTGAGGTTCTTACTGGGAAAAAGTTTTTCAAAAAATGAGTAGGGCACAAGGATGAAGTTATCCATACTCTGACCCAGAAATGCACCCTTTTCCTGGAATACGCCCACGATTCTAATCCGTTTACCCCTAATATTCAATTCCTTACCAATCGGGTTCTCATCTCCAAAGAGGTCGCTCGCAAGTTTGGAACCAAGTACCCCAACATTTCGGCGATGGGCTACATCATTAGCATTAAGATCCCGACCACTCTCTACAGTGCGATTACTCACCTTGGAAAAATATTCATTTGAACCAATAATCGAAATCCGGCCCGATTCTTTATCATGATATTTTAATTTGTCCCACCTTCTTTCAATTTCTGGAGCCGCCGCTGCAATCGAAGGTAACTTGCTGATTGCTACTGCATCCTGGGGTGTGAAGTTCTTACGTCGGGCAATCTTTTCGATATTCGCTGGTCCCCTTCGTACCATTGGATACTTTGTAAGGTAGATTACATCAGAACCGAGTGAACGGATTTGGCCTGCAACCGCCTGATTCAAACCTTCGATTAAAGAAAGGATTGCAATAACTGTAGTAACCCCAATGATAACACCAAGGATTGTTAGAAATGACCTCAACTTATGGGTTCTGAAGGTCTGAAACGCGACCGTGATCGACTCTAAGAAATTATGCATCAATAATCCTGCCGTCTTTTAATCGGACAATGCGCCAGGCACGTTGGGCAATATTTGGATCATGTGTCACCATCACCAAGGTATTACCCTCATCCACAAGTTTATCGAATATCGCCATTATCTCCTGTCCGGTCTTGGAATCAAGATTTCCGGTGGGTTCATCAGCAAAAATGATTCTGGGATTATTAACCAGAGCCCGGGCGATGGCCACACGCTGACATTCACCGCCGGAAAGTTCATTGGGCCTGTGATAGATTCTCTCACCCAATCCAAGTTTTTCCAGAATTGCCCGGCTCCTATCAATGCGTTCTGTCTTATTCTTACCCGCATATACCAATGGTAATGCTACATTCTCTAAGGCAGAAAGCCTGGGAAGAAGATTAAACTCCTGAAAGACAAATCCGATGGAACGATTTCTTATCTGTGCCAGTTCGTCATCGCTGTATTCAGAAACCCGCTTATCTTCTAAATAGTATTCACCCTGGGTTGGTGTATCAAGACAACCCAGGATATGAATCAAAGTCGATTTACCCGAGCCTGAAGAACCCATAATCGAAATATACTCGTTCTGTCTTATCTCAATATCAATCCCCTGGAGTGCACGCACCTCCACTTTTCCCCGCCAATAGGTTTTATGTATACCAATTCCCCGACAGATGACACTCTTCTTCATCTATGTGCGCTTTTTTATGAATCGAATAAGCTTCCGTGCCTTCTTGGATGTATCTTTATTTTTCTGATTCTTGAGCGGTTTTGCCTTAACCAGATCTCCATCTTTGAGCTTTGAAAGCACCCGATACGGACCGATGATTACTGTATCACTTTCGGCCAGACCTGATTTGATCTCAGCGTCAGTATCACTTATTGCGCCGATTTCGACTTCTTTTAATTTTGCCTTGCCGTCTTTAACCAAAAAAAATATCTGCCTTCACATTCATCCCCGGACGCAGTTTATGGGAAAACTGCTCCATTTCTATCTCCACCTCGAATTCGGTAGCAGTTTCAGTGGCAAGCTGACTCACAATCGGCATCAACCCAACCTTGGTAACCCTGCCCATAAAAGTAGAATCGGGCAGGGCATCAGCAACCACCTCAGCGTCTTGACCGACTCTAATTTGTGGAATATCGGTCTCATCAACCTTCACCACCGCAATCATCCTGGACAGGTCTGCAATCGTCATAAGAACCGTGCCCTGATAATTCATCGTGCCCATCACCGCAGTCTCACCTTCTTCAACATTAATCTTCATTATCTTACCAGAAATCGGGGCATAAATTTTAGTCTTATTATAGGCATCAAGGGCCTGCTCATAATTTGCCTGAGCACTTTCGTATTTCAACTTCGTATTTTCAAAATTTTCCGATGAAATTAAATTTTTTTCGTAAAGCTCTTTCGCCCTTTTAAAATTCTGCTCAGCCTGGGCAAGTTGTGCTTGGGCAAGCTTTTTATTGGCTCGGGTCTTAATGTCATCGAGTTCGATGATCAAACTCCCCTTCTTCACATAGTCGCCTTCTTTATAATAAATCTTCTTGATACGACCGATGGTCTCGGCCGAGATATCTACCTGACTGCGTGCCTCGAGATTTCCCGATGCCGATACCTTTGATACGATTTTCCCGTTCTTAACTAAGGCAACCTCCACCTGCTTACCGTTCTCTTTATGGGAAAGATTCAATACCACAACTAAGGTGATAATCACAATAACACCAACAATAAAAATTATCCTTTTCATAACTTACTCCTTATTTAAAACAAACTCCCCGGCAAGATATGAGAAGTTTGCCTTCTGTGAATAGTAATTTTCTAATGCAGAGTTGAATGATACCTTGGCATCGTATAAGTCCTCTTCAGTCTGGAGCAGGTCAAGTAGCGAAATCGCACCGAGTCGAAACTGTTCCCGGGCGATTGTCGCCGCCTCATTCGCCGCTTCAAGCGCCCGCTGGGCATATCTCAATTTATCGATCGCCCCTTTCAATGTATAATAGGATATCCGCAGGGCCTTTCTGCTCTCCAGTTCAACGCGCTTTCTTGAGAACTTCTTTATGTGATATTCCTTTCTTGCGGTGAGCCAGTTAAAGATGAGGGTCTTTATCTCAAAAAGTGGTAAAGAAATACTTATGCCATAGTCGGTTGTATGATTATCCTTGTAGTATTGAAAATCGAAGATCAGGGAATCGGTATTGGCGCTATATCCATAGAAAAAAGAGACCTTGGGCAGGAACGCTAGATAAGAAAGGACCAGACCGGTTCGGGCAATATTCGTAAGTTCCTGTGCCGATCTAATATCAAAATTTGCCCTATCGATTATTGCCAGTATTGAATCGAGAGCGGGTAGGGTGATACTGTCTGGTGGCGTCAAGGAATCAGTGGGACAGATATTATGTTCAATCCCCAATATCGACTTCAACTCCTCCTGTGCGCTGATCTCCTGCATGATTGCGTTTGCCTTATTCTCAAGGGCGCGAAGATAGAAGACCTCAGCCTGAAGTTTCTCTAATCGGGATGCAGAGCCGAGTTTATACTTTGTCTTTAATAACTTAAGATTCTCCTGGGCGTGTTTGATTGTAATCTCTGATGCCTTGAGAAGTTCCCGGGCATTAATAAGTTTGTAGTATGCGGCCTTGAGATTCAAAATCATTCTTTTTGTATATCGAGCCTGGGTTGTTATTGTCGGTAAAAGATTTGACAGACTCTGATAAAACTGAATCCGCACCTTGGAAAGTGAGGCACGGGATTCATTATAGGCCGGGCTCTCTGCCAGGGCATAATCGATCGCCTGATTCAGAGACAGGGAATCAACCTGTAAAAATAAAAAGAGTATAATCATCGCAGAGGCTCCATTACAAATTAGACACCCAATTCAAAGAGAAGGTTTAATCTATCCTCGTCCGCCCAGTCTGCCCAGGCCAATACCGATAAATATTGAGACGAACCAGATTGCAAAGACAAGGATGTAGGCATTATCCTTTTTTATCCTATTCGTAATCGATATCCCCAATGCAACCAAGGCCATCTCCCAGATTACAAAGAAATCGAAACCGGAAAGGAATTTATAGAGAAAGGTCTTCTCTGGAAGATTAGGGGCAAACAGGGTTAGGGAAGTAGAGATAAACGGAGAATGTGTTATTCCTACCAGGATGACCTTTAATATTCCGGCCAGTGCAATAACAAGCGAACTATAGCAGACCACAGAAAAGGTGAGACGAAAATTGCTTTCTCCTCCAAATACCGGGGTAAGGAGATGGAGGACCAAAGAGAATAATAAGATAATGATTGTAGTATAAAGTGCGCCTCCGATTAAACTGAAGACTATGGGTATCGAACCCCGGGAGAATTCTTGCGCCTTTTCAATCTGTTCATCGGTCAATCCTCGCTCCCGCATCACCTGTTCCTGGCGTGCCATTATCTTCTCTTGGCCCAGTTTAAAGGTAAATGCCGAGCTTAAAGCGATTACGACCACTACTACCAAAAATGGTGTTACCCACTTCGGCTTCTCTTTAAGTTTTGTAAAAACTGCTGCTGGTGCAGTAAAGATATTCAACAGATCCGCCATATCTGCTCCTTTCATTAATTCCTATAATTATATACAGATAGCTCTCATTGTCAATAAATCAGACAAACATCAAATCAGAAATGGATTCTGGTTTCTCTCGTTTTTCTGGTTTAAAAGATTGAGACCCTGAAACGAGTTCAGGGGGACTAACGATTTACTAATGACTTAATTACTCAATGACTTAATGACTAAATGTTTTCAATGACTCAATGACCAATGACATAAGGAAGTATCTTTATGAGTTCATCAGCTAATCAGCACAACAGCAGCTCAGAATAACATTTTTATCCCTCCTCATCTGATATGCTGATTCACTACCCACTGATACCCTGATATCCTGATATGCTTTTCATCCAGAATCAAGAATCCAGTATCAAATGTAACGACTTAATGACCAATGACTTAATGACTAAATCTTTTCCAAATCCGAATTCCGAAATCCGCAATCCGAAATGCCTTTATCCTGTCATGCTGAACTCGGTTCAGCATCTCTGGTTTTTCCAATGACTTTTTATATCCAAACTGGCAACTATGACTGTTAACACTTGCATTGAACCCTTGATTATTTAGCCATTTTCATTATAATCGATTAGAATTATTTGGAGGGAGGTCCAATATGACAACCTCTATTTAGAGGAAGCCCTTACCATTCTGGATCCCCCTCCCCAAGTTATCTTTTAGCGACAAAAATTCTTAAGCGTTGACTTTTTTCAAAAAATGTGCATAATAGGGATAAAGGAGAACTGATATGGCGCTTGAAAAGACAAAAAAACAGGAACTGATTCAGAATTTCCAGAGGCATACCAGGGATACCGGTTCGCCTGAGGTCCAGATTGCGATTCTGACCGAGCGGATTAAGAATCTAACCGAGCATCTGAAGCAGTTTCCCAAGGATAGACATTCGCGGCGTGGGTTGATTAAGATGGTGAATGATCGCCGCCGCCATCTGAACTATTTAATGAGGACAGATCGGGCAAAATATTTGAAGGTTATTGATGCTCTCAATTTAAGAGGATAGATAATTTGTACTCGGTAGAATTAGAGCTCGGTGAAAAGGTATTAAGGCTGGAAACCGGTCGGCTAGCAAAACAGGCAGCGGGTGAATGTCTGGTATCCTATGGTGATACCGTGCTTCTGGTCTGTGTAACATATAAGCAGGATGTTGCAGAACATATCGATTTCCTGCCCCTGATTGTCGATTACCGAGAACTTTCGTTTGCTGCAGGCAAGATCCC
>MUKB01000011.1 GCA_002049785.1 Caldifarciminota bacterium 4484_100 | reverse complement strand
TCTCCTTTATAAGAATGGCTGGCATAAATTATTGGATTAAACTGAGCCGAACTTAACCCAACCTGTTCAACCACCACAACACCGTCATTCGCAAGTCCAATATCGATTCCTTTATTCCCAGCAATCGTTGCCATTTGAATACCCTGATTTCCATATCCTAAATGATCGCACCAGGGTGCATCTGCCTGCGGATCTGAATTTTCAAAATTAATACCGTGTTTACCTGTTGCAACATCTACATCCATTTCAAAATCTTCACCGTATTTTTGCCAATATTTATCATCCGATATCAAATCGTATATCCATTCACCAAAAGAATGTTGATATGGGTGATTTGGTGTCCCAACCATCAATAATTTTCTAACTTTGAGAGAAGACCCATAATATTTCATCGCCGCCCTTGCCACTAATCCACCCATCGAGTGGGCAACAATATCAACCTTCTCAGCACTAGTGGCAATAAGCACTTTATCTATAAACTCAGCCAACCTCTTAGCATATCTATTATTCTCCCAGCTGGTTATATAAGGACTATACCAGGTTTTAGTCGGTGTTAAACTCATATACCAGTTACCATCCGGCGCCAAAATCGAAGCATATCCTATCCCTGGTAGATACCTGGGCCAAAAACGAGTATAATCATAACCCCAAGGAGGTGGCGAAGCCCAAAAAGTCAACACATAATCACCGTTCTCATTCCAGCCATGAGATACATAAACCGTCATCCCCTCAGAAAGCGATATCACGCCTCTTGCACCATCAGGATTGTAATAACTGAAGTTATAAATCTTTCTGGTCTCACCACCGGTGGGACGCGGTGTAGAGTCAATTGAACAATTCAGAGGATCTCCAGCAGTATAACCTCCATAGTGCTCAGTAAGAATCTTATCCATCGCCGTGCGGTAAGGTTTCTCAAAATTAATACCATCCTAGTCTTCCCAGCATTTTTCTGGTTTGGCATCATTCCCACCTTTTTGTCCATGAACAAATATAATTGGACAATTTAAAGAAAATAGAGTATTGGTTAGCCCTAAGAAAAGCATGATCGTAATGAAGTAGTTATTCAACATTTTTACCTCCTCGTCTAAAAACATAGTGAAGACCTATCTTGAGATAAATCCCCGAAAAATTAAAATCTACGGCTTCATGCCAGGTAAATTCTTCGTGTGTAACCTCCTGATGATGGCAGGAAGCAACACCATATCTTAAGTTAAATGAAAATGCCCAATTTATGTTAGTCACTATAAACTTCTCGATACCTACCCCCAAGGAACTACCAAACCCTTGCCCAAAATTTCTAGCAACCAATTTCTCTCCTGCTTCGGTAAATATTTCATTTACAATTCCTTTAGACGAATAATACTCAATACCGAAATTAATAAATACTAAGGTATGCCAGGCGAAAATAATTCTTCCAACCTTGGCACTACCATAAGTAGTTGATATTAGCCAATCTTCTTGAATCGGCAAACCCCAGCCGGGTGGGGAAGGATAACAACTAAGCGGGGTGCTCCTATCTCGTAGAGATGTCCACATATACCCGCCACCAATTCCTATCGCCCAGTGAGGATTAATATAATACTTGGTATTAATCTCTACAATATTATTCCAGTACAACATATGGAAAAGGTCCATTTCGCCGGTCTCCAAGCTGCGAGACAGCCTGCCTGTGTATGCAATCCCTGGACTATATCCTATTCCAATGCTTAACTTTGGATAATATTCTTTTTTAGTAGTATCCTTAAGAGACTTATAAATCTCATGTCTCACCAATCCAGCACCAAAAGAAAAAAGACAACATCCTGTACCAGATGGTTCATCATATAGTCCTGGTGGTATCCAGAGGTCGTCTGATGCGTAAAATATTCTTTGTCTCTCTAATAAATCTGTCTTTAATGAATCCAGACCTTCAGCCGGCAAAAACCCGACACCAAATAAAACCACCAAACCAATAAATACTCTCTCCATCCTACCCCTTATCATCAATAAATTTAAACCCTGAATGAATGCGGTGCGGGAGTAATACCTCCAGCTGTAAAAGGCTGAATTTCTCTATGTTGTCTCGCATTATCCTATCCATAATAACCTCTAATAATAAATTATAGACAAAATTTCTCATTTGACAAGGAATTATGCACAATGAAAAGTTTAAAAGTTTACACCTGTCACCGAATGTCTTTACCGGTGGTAGTCCCTGGTATGGTGGTTATTCTGATGCGGGTGATTTAGATGGTGATGGTGTGCCAGAGATTTGTGTGGAGGCGTGTCAGAATGTTTTTATTATTAAATCTGCGGGTGATGATTCTTTTTATGTCTGGCAGATTTTGGGTGCGAATGATACTGAACCTTGTGTGCGGGTGACCTCTGATTTAGATGCCAATGGGTTGAATGAGGTTGTGATATCGGGCAATAATCAGACGCGAATAAATGAGTATGAGTCGGCTGGTGTTGATGTGTTAGCGAAAGCAAAAACCTCGCTCTCATTACAGGTTTATCCCAATCCCTTTACTGATAAACTCGTAATCAGCCTTACCAGCCAAAAGCCGAAGTCTTTATTTCTGTTAAAAATTTATGATGTTTCAGGTCATCTGGTAAAATCACTGTCTGGTTCGGGAACAGTCATCAGGTCTGGTAATGATGATTTTAATCATCACCTTCCTCCTGGAGTCTATTTTGTGCGGTTTGAAACCCCACAAACTATAATTACCAGGGAGGTTGTTAAGATTAGATAAACCTGACAAAATCTCTTACGCCATTATGCCAATTGGCATAATGGCGTAATACCATACAATTTCAAGAGTTTTTAGGAAGTTAGAAGAATTTTTCTGGGTATTTAAATTCTCCCTGGTTAGCCATTAAATGTCTATTGCCAAGATCTGAAACTTTTTAACCCCTTCTTCTCTCCTATGAGGCCTGTCCGCCTCAGGCAGAGGGTAGGATTAAGGAGGAGGTGATATTTTATCCAGTATCCAGAATCGAGTATCGAGAATCCAGCATCTCTGGATAACAGAATACCATTACAGTCAGACCTACTGTCTATATAAAAAAGTGAAGAGGAGCCAGATCATCAGTCGCTTGACAATTTAAGAAAGAGGGTTATAATACTATATGAAAAAATATTATTCGGGTCTGGGACTCATCTCAATCTTGATCTCGCTCCTAATCGCTGCAGCTGTAGTAATTCTTGCAATAACAATGTACACAGGTGGCAAAGATACAAACAAATCAATCAAGCAGCCGATTGAAAGGGCAAAGAGTATTGAATGCCTCTCTCAAATAAGAAAGATTGAAACTTCAATTCAGATTTATCGCGTGGAGCACGGTCAAAACCCACAAAGTCTTGAAGACCTTACAGACCTTCGAGAAGATGATTTCTATTGTCCTGTAACCCATAGCCGATATGATTACAACCCCGCAACCGGAAGGGTAACCTGTCCGGACCATCCCCGGCATTAAAGCGGGGTTAAGAAATTGGTGAAACTAGTCTTCTGTTTTTATACTACATTTTTTTCTTGAACCAATCAATCACATTACTCAAACCCTGTTCAAGCCCGATCTTCGGCTCCCATTTAAGTAGACCTCGTGCCCTGGAGATATCAGGCCTCCTCTTCTTGGGATCATTTTCAGGTAAGGGAAGATACCTATAAGATGAAGTGCTATTGCATAGTTGCTTGACAATCTCAGCAAGTTGTAAAATCGTATACTCCTTGGGGTTACCCAGGTTTATGGGTTCGTGATAGTCAACCTGAGACGCCCTGATAATACCTTCTACCATATCATCGATATAGCAGAAACTCCTTGTCTGTTCACCGGTGCCAAAGATAGAAATCGGTTCATTCTTAAGTGCCTGATTGATGAATGTCGGAATTACCCTGCCATCACCGGGTCTCATCCTCGGGCCATAGGTATTGAAGATTCTAATAATGATGGTCTGGAGTTGATACTTTCTGAAATAACTGATTGTCAGGGCCTCGGCAAACCTCTTGCCTTCATCATAAACCGACCTGGGTCCGACCGGATTCACATTTCCCCAGTATTCCTCAGACTGGGGATGAACTTCAGGGTCTCCATAGACCTCACTGGTTGAAGCAAGGAGAAATCGTGCGCCTTTTTCCCGCGCCATCTCCAGCATATTATAGGTGCCGAGCGAAGCGGTGCGCATCGTCTCAATCGGATATTTCAGATAATCAAATGGGCTGGCTGGTGATGCCAGATGGAGGATTAAATCGATACCGCCCTTTATCTTCAAAGGTTCACATACATCCTCTTTAATAAACTCAAAACCGGACTTTTTGAAATTATGGGCAATATTACCCTCTTCTCCGGTAATAAGATTGTCAACGACAATAACCTCAGCACCATCATTGAGAAAACGGTCAACCAGATGGGAACCGATAAACCCCGCACCACCGCTTATCAATACCTTCATCGGCCAACCCCGGCATAGATAAATCCCAGCTTCTCCATCTCTTCTGGCTCAAAGACATTACGACAGTCAAGAAAAACCGGCTGGCGCATAAGCTCACGTAGCTTCTGCAAATCCAAACCCCGGAATTCTTCCCATTCGGTGACGAGCATAATCGCATCCGCACCCTGTGCCACCTCATATGGATTCTGACAATATCTTATCTCGGGCAGTATTGACCGTGCCTTTGTCATTGCTACAGGGTCATAGGCCTGAACCGTAGCACCTTCTTTCATCAACTCCTTGATAATCGTTATTGAAGGAGCAAATCTCATATCATCGGTGTTCGGCTTAAATGAAAGTCCCAAGATGCCAACCCTCTTCTCCCGCAAATTCCAGAGCATCTCCTCAAGTTTCTTGACCATCCTCAACATCTGTTCCTGGTTAATCCTGTAAACCTCCTTGAGCAAGCGGAAATCGTAGCCCAGACGTTTTGAAATACCGATAAATGCCATCAGATCCTTGGGAAAACAGAATCCACCAAAGCCAGCACCCGCATTAAGGAATGACCGACCGATCCTCTTGTCCAGACCCATACCCTCAGCAACCTTCAATACATCAGCCCCTGACTTTTCGCAGATAACAGATATTGCATTAATAAAAGAAATCTTTGTAGACAGGAAAGAATTCGATGCATGCTTTATCAGCTCAGCACTGGCAATATCTGTAACAATCTTCGGTGCATCAATCGGTTGATACAGTTCTAACAGTTTATCCCGGGCACGCTCATTCTCCACACCGAGCACGATTCGGTCTGGCTTGAGAAAATCCTCTACCGCTGAACCCTCTCTGAGAAATTCAGGGTTTGAGGCAACATCAAAATCGCTCTGCCGTCGGCTGAATCTCTGAACCACGGTCTTTATCCACTTTCCGGTCTGAACCGGAACCGTGCTCTTTTCCACAATAATCTTGTAGTCATTCATAGTCTGACCAATCTCAGCTGCAACCTTCTCAACGCTTGAGAGGTCAGGTTCACCGTTCTCTTTAGGTGGAGTTCCCACCGCGATAAAGAGAAAGAGAGACTGTTCAACCCCTTCTTTTATCGAAGTAGTGAATTTCAATCTTCCTGCTGAAACATTCTTCTTGACGAGCTCCTCAAGACCAGGTTCATAGATCGGAATCCCTCCACCCTTCAAGATATCAATCTTCTTCGCATCATTGTCAACACAGACCACCTGATGCCCTATTTCAGCAAGACAGGTTCCTGAAACCAGACCAACATAACCGGTTCCAATCATACAGACCTTCATAAAACCTCCTGTTGATAAATAATAATAAATTGTTGTCCTGTCATTGTTACCTCCTCTTATAAAAGAGAAAAAATATTCCGCCCAGAAGGGAGTATAAGAAAATCAGGAAAAAAGAAACCAGAGAAATAGTCAAAGAAACCTCACCGCTCAACCCTACCCTGGAGAAAAGCACAACATAGGCATTTTCCCTAACACCCAACGCATTAAAAGAGACCGGTATCATCGAAACGATATTTATTATCGGCACATAAATGAAAAAAGGCAGGATTCCAACCGAAAAATCACCAATCGCCTTCAACACAAAATATGGTGCTAAGGCAAGCAAGGCCTGGATCAAAATCGATTGAAAAACACAGAGAATAATCAAACCCCAGGCCCCGCCAAATTCCGTAGTCGAATCGTGGAGCCGGTTTAAATGATATCCGAATTTCCATAGTCTAATCTTCTCAATCCAGGGAGAAATAGAACGATATGCCTTTTGAGAGAATAGAATCAGGGTAATTATAACTATAACAAAGAGTCCGATAATCACAAACGGAAAAAATTCACCCCGACCCTTAAAAATCATAAGATAGAGAACCGCGATCAGGGCAAATATGAATAGTCCGACAAATCCAAGGATACGGTCCACAAGGACAATTGCAAGGGCATCGGCCTTTCTATCCTTTGTAGAATATAAAACCCTCATCACATCGCCACCAACTGTAGTGGGAAGGAAGTTATTAAAAAAAAATGCAATGAAATAGATCAAAATGGTCCGACCAAAAGGCAACTTGAAATTTTTGAAATCGAGCAATACCTGCCAGCGCCAGGCTGAGACAACAATAAAAAAAAAGTACGGCACCATTGCATAAGCAAGAAAATCTGCACGCAGGGTTTTAATATTTATTAGAATCTTCTGTATATCGAGACGCCATAATAAAAAACTGATAAGCAGTATCCCGATGAAAACCCTCAGGATATTCCAGACCTTTTTAAATTTCACGCCTTTCAATACGGTCAAGCACCGCCCTGATCGCCTCGCCGATCAGGCCCAGCGAAAAGAGTAGGATACCCGATATCACCAAAAGGAGCACAAGGTAGAGCAGAGGTCTAAACCCATGACCGAATAATCTCAGGATAATCGCCACCAGTCCGATAAGAATACCCAGAAGAATTGAGGAAAATCCGATGGTACCGAAATAGAGAAGCGGTTTCTGCATAAATGACAACTGGAATTTAACCGCCAGAAGATCGAAGAGTCCGATTAGAATCCTCCTCTTCTTCTGATACTTGGGAACACCGAACCTCCTCGGTCTCAGATTGACTTTGGTCTCGGCGATTCTAAAACCCGCACTGGCAGCAAGGGGAACAATATATCGATGCCAATCTTTACGCAGAGGGATTTCTCTAATTATCTCTTTCTTGAATGCCTTGATCGCATTGAGGTCATGAACATCAAGTTTAAAAAGCCTTCGTGCCCAGAAATTATAGATATTCGAAACAAATTTCTTTTCATACCTCCCCTGTTTCCAACCGGTTGCTACATCAGCACCTTTTTCAATCAATTCGATCAAACCAGGAATATCATTCGGGTCATACTGGAGGTCGGCATCGAAGATAACAATTACATCACCAGATGCAACCCGGGCTCCAGAAATTATCGCCTGGGTTTTACCAAGATTCCGTTTATGCCTGATGCACTTGAGATACTTTCTATTATATTCCTTGGCAACCTCGAATGTTCCATCCTCGCTACCATCATCAACGATAATCACCTCATAATTTTTGTGTCTTTTAATAAACTCATCAAATTCCTCAATTAAAAATGGAATATTTACAGCCTCATTATAGGCCGGCACAACAATTGAGACCTTCATTCTTCAATTATATGAATTCTGGGTGGATAGTCAATACTGAGCGAGGCGCGCAATTTCAAAATCGATAAAGTCGCAGTGATGGATGATAATCGCCTCCCGGGAACGAATAACCTTCTCCCCTTCTACTGAGTGGGCTGCAATAATATGGGCGACCTCAAGTGGTACCCCAACCTCAACTGCAATACCATATCCAGCAATTGGATGGCGCACCAGTTTACCTGCTGGACTCTTAACAAACCCCTTATCCGACCTCATATATTCAAGAAGCTTACCCACATCGTGGAGCAGACCACCCGCAATGATTATATCCATATCAACATCATCTCTCAATCGGGCAACTGCCATTGCGGAATCGGTTACCGCACGGGTGTGTTCAATCAAACTCCGCTTTGTCTCTATGAGCAGGGTGAAAGGTATGTCATCGATCCTCTTCCAGCGCCCTTTCTCAATCGCCCTGAGCCAGGCAGAAATCACTGTCTGACGCAGGGTAGGATCTTTAATCTTCCTGAGCTCTGGAAAAATTTTATTGATATATGACTGATTCACCTCGCCTCCTTAAGATATCTCAGTAATCCTCCGGCCTTCATTATTTCAAGTTCAAGTTTTGAACAGGGGGTGCCTGAATAAACTTTTTTGCTGGTCAAATTCTCAATTACACCGGTCTCAAGATTGATCTGCAGAATATCACCATCTTGAATCTCACCGATCTCTCTCATTTGAATGATCGGCAATCCGATATTCACTGCATTTCTCCTGAATATTCTTGCAAATGACTGTGCTACGACACAGGCTATACCTGCTTCTTTGATTGATACCGGGGCATGTTCACGGGACGAACCGCAACCAAAATTCTTACCCGCAACGATAATATCCCCGGACCTTAAATCCTTTCTGAATTCCTCGGCCCGATTGGTGCCCTCCATTGCATGTTTTGCCATCTCAGATTTGTCCGTGAGCGGAAGGTATTTACCCGGATAGATCTGGTCTGTATCAATATCATCACCGAACTTCCAGATTCTGCCCTTGATTATCATAAATCCCTCGGGTCACAGATTACACCTTTAATCGCTGTAGCTGCAGCAGTTGCTGGAGAAGCAAGATAAACCATAGCTCCCTTACCCAGTTTACCGATGAAATTCCGATTCGAGGTTGAAACCATCACCTCGCCCGGGGCAAGAATACCTGGATGGCCGGTCGTGCAGAGGGCGCACCCAGGATTTGTCACCACCGCCCCTGCGGAAAGAAATATCTCATAGAGCCCTTCGGTTAGCGCCTTCTGGGCTACTGCCATAGTTGCGGGCACAATAATCAGACGCACGCCCGATTTCACCTTCTTACCCTTCAGGAGTAAAGACGCAGCCTTCAAATCCTCAAATCTACCATTGGTGCAGGAACCGATGAACACCTGGTCGACCTTGATACCCGCAACTTCTCTAACATTTTTAACATTGTCTGGAGAATGGGGACAGGCGATCTGGGGTTCGAGCTGAGTAACAGAAAATTCATAAACCGCCTCATACTGTGCTTCAGGGTCTGCAACGATGCCATCCAGATTCGTATTCAATCCAAGAAATTGCAGAATCTCAGCTGAAGGTGTGATAAAACCGATGTCCCCGGACATTTCAGTAACCATACTTGCGATTGTAATCCTCTGCTCCAGATTCATCCTCTCAATGGTTTCACCGTAAAATTCGATCGCCCGATTTAATGCGCCATCGGTCCCGAGTTTTTTAAGGATAAACAGAATTACATCCTTGGCTCCAACAAATTCCTGCAGACCACCGTTCACAATAACCTTGATTGTCGTCGGAACCCGAAACCAGGCCCTTCCCTTAAACATCGCACCGGCAATATCGGTGGTTCCCATCCCAAAACCCGCCACACCGATTCCTCCGAGTAAGTTCATATGGCTATCTGTACCGACAACAACATCTCCCGGTCGAACCAAACCCTGTTCAATGATGATATGTTGACCAATGCCATTATTCACATCAAATAGTCTCACATTCTGTTCTCGTGCAAATTTTCTGAGCAGGTTCTGATTTCTTGCCACCCGCTCATCCCGGGCCGGAATATGAAGGTCAAAAGTAATCACTACTTTTTTCGAATCAAAAACTTTATTATTATCAAAATAGCTCTGATATTCGCGCACAACATTTGGACCGCCAAAGTCACGCATCACCACAAGGTCAAGAGCCGCCCAGATATAATCTCCAGGCCTGACCTCATTTCCTGAGGCTCGTGAAAAAATCTTTTCGATGATCGTCATTCTATAGATTAAGTTTAGCCACCAATCTTATCGGCAATCGCCTGCGCCATCTCAAGGGTGGTGGCATTACCACCCATATCATAGGTCCTTACCTTACCCTCTCTGATAACCGATTCAACCGCCTTTTCTAAACTCTGTGCCAGTCCCTCCTCACCCAACCACTCAAGCATCATCCTCGCGGCAATGATTGTAGCGATGGGGTTAACCTTGTACATTCCCGCATATTTTGGTGCTGAACCATGGGTGGGTTCAAAAAGTGCATAATCGTCACCGATATTGGCGCTCGCCCCGAAACCGAGCCCACCCACCATCTGGGCGCAGAGGTCAGATATTATATCCCCATAGAGATTAGGTGCAACCAGCACATCGTAATTAAAAGGCCGTTTCAAAAGCCACTGGCATAAAGAATCAACATTGGCATTGTCGGCCTCGAGCCCAGGATACTCTTTTGCAATCTCATTGAATATCTTCAGAAAGAGCCCATCCGTCGCCCTCACCACATTTGCCTTATGAACACAGGTCACCTTTTTGCGATTATTGGTCCGGGCAAATTCAAAGGCCGCCCTGATGATACGTTCACATCCCTTTGGCGTATTGACCTTCAAAGAAATGGCGGCATCCTTAGGAACCCGCTCCATCCCCTTTATCCGAAAGAACTCTTCAGGAACCGGATAAAACTCTACGCCAGCATAAAGGTCTTCGGTATTCTCCCTGAATACCACAATATCAATATTTTCTTTGTAGTTGAGTGGATTCCCTTGATAGGCACGACAGGGCCTTTTACAGATATATAGATCAAACTCCTGACGGATGCGCACGATCGGGCTCCGATACACATAACCTTTGCCCCGTAATTCAGGAAGAAGCTCAGTATCCGCAACGGTACTCGGTTTCGAAGTAATTGCACCAAACATCGCGCAATCGGTATTTTTCACCAGTTGAATCGTCCTCTCAGGCAGCGGATCACCCTCCTTACACCAGAATTCCCAGCCGATATCACCCGGGATATATTCAGCATCAAGTTTCAGGCGCTCAAGTACGATTTTTGTTGCATCAAGCACATCCTTACCAATACCATCACCGGGTAGCCAGGCAATGCGATATTTTGCCATAACTATACCCTCCCCTGGTAGATACGATACTTCTTATATAATCTTCCGCCCATCTTGCGGATTGTATTATTCGTTTCGTAATTGTCTTCGAGAATCCAGGATAACTCTCCTCCGGTAATTCCCAGCCGTTCGCCCGCCTTGAATGTCTCTAAAAACATCAAAGCCTCAAGGCCCATTTTCTGAAACTGCTTTCTAACACCCATAACCATCAATCGTGCCTCCTTTATCTTATTCTTAAAATATAAAAATTTCAAAATCTCAATAGGACCCAATCGACCGTTCATCTTTTTCAGAACAAAATTGTAGTCGGGGATTGTAAGCGAAACCGCGGCCGGCACATTATCAATCTCAACAATAATCACAAAATCTGCAATCACGAATGATTTCAGCTCTTTCGCCATCGCCTTAAACTCCGCATCGGTCATCGGCACAAAACCCCAGTTGCGACTCCAGGCGTCATTATAGACCTCCTGAATCTTCTTCACCTCGTTGACAAAATCATTCAGGTTGACTGGTCTGACCTTTAGATCCTGTACCCGCTTACGTACCACAGAACTGAGTTTCTCCAGATAATCCATCGGTGCATTTCTGGTTTCGATATAATATGCATAAAGGTCCTTGGCCTTGCTCAAACCGCAGGCCTCAACCAATTGATGATAATATTCAGGGTTGTAGGGCATCATTATGAAAGGCGGAGAAAAATAACCTTCCAGGAGAAAACCACAGGTATCATTTGTTGAGAGATTCATCGGTCCGATAAACTTCTCCATCCCTTTTTCATGGTGGAATTTTTTTACCGCCTTAAATAGTGCACGGGCTGCATCTTCATCATCATCGCATTCAAAAAAGCCAAAATATCCTGTCTTCTCATTCCAGAAATCGATATAGTTGTAATCGATAATCGCAGCTACCCGACCCGCCAATCGATTATTTCGATAGACAAGATATAATTCAGCATCGGCATGTTCCCAGAATGGATTCTCTTTTTTATCGAGGAGTTTATAAACATCACGCCTCAAAGGCGGGACCCAGTATTTATTATTTTTATATAGACGATAAGGATATTCAACGAATTCTTTTAATGTTTTCTTATCCTTTACCGGCCTTACTTCAATCATCAAACCAATCCAAACTCCCGGGCACAGCGCTGGAATACATCGAGGATCGTCTTGATATCCTCATCGGTGTGGGTTGTCATATAGCTCGTTCGTATCAGGGCACGTCCTGGTGGGGTTGCAGGTGAAATAACCGGATTGGCGAAGATCCCCTCTTTAAAGAGTTTTTTCCAAAAAGCGAAACACTTTTCATCCTCGCCGATAATAACAGGGATTACCGGGGTCTGACTTTTTCCCGTATCAAGACCAATCTCTTTAAAACCTTTGAGAATCCTTTCGGTTATTTCCCAAAAGGCAAAGGACTTACTGAATGTCCCCATAATGATATCCACTTCATTCAATAGACCAAAGTGCTCACAGGTTCCCTGACCATTTTCACCCAGAACCCCGATACCATGGGCATCATCCACCATCAATCGTGCGTTATACTTATGTTTCAGTTTCACCAGCTCGGGTAGATCAGCAAGTTCACCCTCCATACTGAAAACTCCATCAACAATAATCAACCTTCCCTTATTATCCGGCAGGGATTTCATTATCCTTTCTAAATCCTCCATATCGTTATGCCGGTACTTTTTCAATTCGGCAAAAGATAGTCTACACCCATCAATAATCGAGGCATGGTTCTGCCGGTCAATAAGAATGATATCATCCTTACCGGCAATTGCCGAAATAATGCCCAGATTTGTCTGGAAACCCGTCGAGAATATTATGGCCCCATCCTTATTAAAGAAATTAGCCAGGTCTTTTTCAAGGTTCACATGGATATCCAAGGTCCCGTTCAAAAATCTTGAGCCTGAACAGGTAGAACCGTATCTCTCCACTGCTTTAATCGCTGCTTGTTTTATCCTGGGATCTGCGGCCAGACCAAGATATCCATTGGACCCAATCATAATAAACTCCCTGCCGTCAATCATCACCCGGTGGTCCTGAACCGATTCGATCGGAGTAAAATATGGGTATATACCGAGTTGGTGCGCCCGCTCTACCTCTTTAACCGTTGCTTCACACTTTTTAAAGATGTCCATATGCCATTATATATAATTTTAAAATAAAGTCAATGTTTATCAAGCCCTGCTTGACAAAATATCCAATTATGGATATACTAATTTATGGCTGTGGAAATTGATACAAAAAGGCTTCAGCTTCTTCAGAATATCGATAGTGTGCTCGGCTCTTCCTACAATCTATCCAGGGTTATAAGAAAGATATATAAAGAGATAAAAAAGGTTCTCGATACCAGCAACTTCTATATCGCAATCTATCACCCACAAGAGAATACGATAACCTTCGAGATATATACCGTGGACGGTAAAGAAGTGCCCGGTGGTTCACGGAAACTGTCAAAAGGCCTGACCGAGTATGTAATCGAAACAAAAAAACCGCTACTTTTGAATCGTGATATCAAGAAGTTCTGCCGTCGGCATAAAATATTACCAAAGGGACGAGATGCAAAGAGCTGGCTCGGGGTTCCGATGATATATAAAAATAATGTCGAGGGCGTCATCACAATCCAGGACTATAAAAAATACAATGTTTATACCAAAGCGGATGTCTCATTTCTAATGAGTATTGCCTCAAGGGCTGCATTGGTAATCGCCAACACAAGACTTATTCAGGAAGAGATTGAAAGGGCAAAGCAGCTTTCCTTGATGAACCAGATCGCCCATCGCCTGACCCGTAGTCTCAATATCGATGATATCTGCGAAAGTGTCACAAAATCGATTATTCAGAAGTTCAAAAATTTCAATGTTTCAATTTTTTTGGTCGAAGACGATGAACTTGTTTTACGCAAACTCTCACGCGGTTTTCGGGACGAAGTACCGCGCAACCTGAAACTCAAATTTGGCCAGGGGATCGTGGGTAACGCCGCCTTATATGGAAAGACGATAGTTGCAGATGATGTTTCAAAGAACAAATACTATCTCTCTTTCGGTCAAACCACAACCCACTCAGAGGTGGCGATCCCCTTAAAGATTTCCCGAAAGACAATCGGCATCCTGAATATTGAGTGCAACGAACTCAATGGGTTCAACCCCAATGCGATAAAGATTCTTGAATTGATTGCAGACCGATTGAGCGTAGCCCTGCATAATGCAAAACTTTATCAGGATGCAACCAACCATGCCAAGGAATTAGCGGTCTCATTTACAATCGCCCAATCCCTTATTTCGGCATTAGAGCTTGATGATGTGCTGAATAAGATACTCGAAGTTATTCTCGAAAAATTTGGTGTCGCCAATATTGCAATCCTTCTAATTGACCCCCAAAAAAAGGAACTCTACATCCGGGCCTCACATGGATATTCACAGCATATCAAGAAAAAGATAAGACTAAAGATCGGAAAAGAGGGGATATGTGGATATGTGGCTGCCACCGGTAAACCCTATTATGCCCCGGATGTTTCAAAGGTTCCGTTCTATGTTTCGGGTAAACGATCAATCAAATCAGAAATCGCCATACCCTTAATGATCAAGGGGCAGATAATTGGAGTCCTGGATATCGAAAGTGAACGACTCAATGCATTCAGTAGCAGGGAGATAAGGATATTCTCGGTATTTGCATCTCAGGCTGCGATTGCCATTGAGAATGCTCGGCTCTTTGATGAAACCAAATCACTCTCATTGACTGACGGCCTGACAAAAATCGCAAACAGGCGCCATTTTGACCTGATGCTCGAAAATGAATTTAGAAAGGCAAGGGGCTATTCAAGACCAGTAAGTCTGGCAATGATTGACCTCGATGATTTCAAGAAATTTAATGACCGATACGGACATCCAGCTGGAGACAAGTTGTTAATTCACATCGCCCAGCTCTTAAAGAAAAGTATCCGCGATACAGATTTTGTTGCCCGCTACGGAGGTGAAGAATTCTCAATAATATTTCCCGAGACTGATCAGAGCCCGGCATTGAGGGTTGCCGAGAGGGTAAGAAAGGCGGTAAAGAATAATCCCCTCCAGATAAAGGAGCTGGGTTCCAAAGGAATAACAATTTCAATCGGTGTCGCAACCTATCCAGTAAACGCCTTTTCTCCGCATGAACTTATTCAAAATGCAGATAAGGCCCTTTATCGAGCCAAAAAGCTCGGTAAAGACCGTGTAGAAACAGTATAAAATATCAGATGTGCAAAAAAGGGGATTCTTGTGAAGAAATGCTCGAGTACTTGCAAATTCAAAAAAATGAGAAAGCGGTATCCGTTCGTCAAAAAATAGACACAGATTCACATACTATAAACCCCTTCATATGAGAACCAGGAATCCCTTTTCCATAATCGAGTCTTCAGACTTCAAACACGGAATCCTCTTTATCTGTGTCTGGATCTTCCTACGCCTCTTTTTCGAAGGCATTCTTGAAGCCTCTCATCGGATAGGTTTCTCAAATTTTTCCTATCGAACCCTTGTTATGTTCTTCATCCATTTTCCGCTATTCTATCTGAGCCTTCTGCTTTTGCTCATCATCTATATCAAACTCCTCACTCAAGAGGATATAAAAAAGATCACCAATGTTTCATCAATAGGTCTTGGCCTAATCATCCTTGTTCCGATTATTGACTGGATTATCGGCAAAGGCTATCTCATTACCTATCCCCTGAGACTCAAATCCTATGTCCTCAACTTTCTTAACCCCACCATCTCTCTGACTCAAATTGGCGTTTCTCCAGGACAGCGTATTGTCATTGTTATAATATCAATCCTGCTGGGTCTCTATGTCTACAGTAAGACAAGAAACTTGATAAAATCTATCCTTGCCGGCTTTGTCAGCCTCTTAATTATTATCTTCTGGGGCGGACTTACTACCTTAATATCAGGGAATAGACCTGAAAAGTTCTACATACCAGGAGGCATTCTATATACCGACACCCAGAAATTTGCCGGAATCTATGCAATTCTATTTCTTATAACCCTGTTCATCTATCTCTACTACTATAATGAAATCTACTTCGGATTACTCATCCGCTCAATCCGCCTCAGAGGAATGTTCTTATCCGGTGGTCTGGGTCTCTTCGGATTTCTTCTTGCAATACTTCAAAAAGGTGCGGAATATCGACCAAATCCTTTAAACCCACTGGGCATCATCATAATCTTTCTCAGCCTGAGTTTCGGTTTCTGGACTGCTCAGATCATCAATGACCTTTATGACACTGAAGTCGACCAGAACACCCAACCCAGAAATCCACTCCTTTCTGGATTACCAAGGAGAACCTATCAGAAGTCTGGGTTCATCCTGGCAGTCTTGGCCGGTGTTTTTGGATTGCTCATCAATTTTGCCAGTTTTTTAATTATATTAACGATTATCCTTCTGAGTATCGTCTATTCAGCACCTCCAGTAAGGCTGAAACGAATACCCATCATCTCAACATTCATCCTTGCCGGTGCGGTTATCCTCTCAGTCGCAATCGGTTACTCTGTCTGTTATGGTAATCGTGTCTTAAACAGCTTACCCCCAAAACTCCTCATCCCGACTTTAGTTGGTGTAACCTTTGCTTCATCTGCCAAAGACATCCAGAATATTGTAGGTGATGAAAAGAACAATGTCATTACCCTACCCATACTCCTATACCAGAAATCCTCACTCGGTCGATTCATTTTTGCCCTGTTTGTCTGTCTCGGCTATCTCAGCTACCTGATATTTATTCCCCAGGTCTTACCCGGTGCGATCATCTGTTCAATTATAACAATCCTCTACACCCTATCTATTAAAAATCCAAAGGAATGGGTCTATTTTCTCCTGCTATTCTTCTATGCACTCTATCTCGGCGTGGAAATAATTATGAACATAAAAAAAATCTTGCCTCAAACGATTTTATGAGTATAATATATCGAAGTTTTCTTAGGGTGATTGGCTCAAGCAGATTCTGGATGCTACATAAATTTACACTTAAGACTTGGAATGATTAAGATTATGATATATTGCATTATTACAAAGGTCGTCCAAAATTCTGGGGTGAGGTCTTAAATGGCCTGGCCCAGTAAAAATCATCTGGAAAACCTTGGAGAGATACTGGTCAGGCTCCATTGGTGGCTCCAGCCTGACACGATTTTAACCGAATTACCCTATGATCTGGAATTTGTAAGTAAAACTGACATTGAACGATTCGCCGATTGGTGTCGCAGTGCGGTGAGCAAAGATGAACTTGAACAGGGAAGATATAACATAAATAAGCCTCTCATAAAATTCTTTGTAGAAAAAAATTTCCCTGAATTGAACCCGGAAAAACAGAAGGAAAAGGTTGAAACCCTCCATCAAAAGCTTTATATACTTCTTAAATTACCCAATTATGAAAAGATTATCCTGAATACCGCCAATGTAAACAAAATCATCGACCTTTTGAACAACATCCCGGGTGAAAGCCACTTTGAAAAGACTGCAAAAAAAATTAAGATTGCGGTCGCCCTGAAATGGCTCCAGGATGAAGAGCTCAGTAAGAATCTCACCAAACCGACCAACGACTTCATCCGCCGGGTCGGTGACTTCTATGGTCGTGCAAAAAAGGGAGAACATATCACCGCCTCAGAAATCGGTATCTACAATCCACCCGAAGATGACAAAAAGAAGATTGTGGATGATTTTGAAAGGAAGGTGGAACTGGCATTGATGTCAGCATCCCAGGAAATCAAAGAGGCGAAAGGAAGATATGAAACAGAAGATGAATATGGACCATTTGCTAACATTATCGAAGTCATAAAGAGACTAGAAAAATACATCGAGGGTAAACAGGACAGCGACTATGACTACATCGAACATTTCAAGGATATAATCTTCTTAGTAATCATACTCAATTACATCCAGGACCCCTACATAAAAATAACTGAGGAGGCAAAGAAACTATTAAAAACAATCCTCCCGATTTACACCCGGTATAAGGAGTTCAAAAATATCTAAATCAAGTATGGTGGTTTACTACAATACAGTAAATTTTCAATTCGGCAGAGTCGGCCTGGTATGGCAGAAAAAAATGAATAGTATAGTAATTCTGCAAATCATCCTGCCCCGTTCTGATATTATAAAATTTATCAAATCCCACTATCCGGAAGCATCACAGGGTACGAATCGAATCATCAAAAAGATCAGCAAGGATATATGCAATAACCTATGGGAAAATATACCCCTTGAGCTGCTCGCCCGAAACCACCTATCAAAATTCCAACGGCGGGTTCTCTATGCCACGCGAAGAATCCCCCGGGGTCGTGTGACTACATACAAGAAATTGGCAATGAAGGTCGGAGTCAAAAATGGTATGCGTGCCGTAGGCCAGGTACTCGCAAAAAACCCTTTTCCTCTTGTTTTCCCCTGCCATAGGGTGGTGAAATCTGACCGCAGCCTTGGCGGTTTTGGCGGCGGAATCATACTAAAACGGTATCTCTTGGAATCAGAGGGAATAAAATTCTCTGCAACCGGCAGGGTCTTAAACCGGATCTGGTAATCTACTTCTTTAGAATAAACTCCCAGGCACAGAAGCAATCAGGTGGATGAGGATCCGGTGGACAGAAAATTGGCCTTGTCTCAATCCTGGGATCGATTACCCGGGCGAAATATGTATATTCAACAATACCTACGGATTTGCAAGGAAAATCGGGTAACCCTTTTCTCTTTCTCGCCTCCTGGACACGACAGCTTAACATCCGAAATACACAGCGATCTTCAGATACCTCTGTTATCTCCTGTTGATTTATATAAGCATAGAGTCTAAATTTCAATGCCTGGGCCAATGCTGGAATACCGCCTCCGGGTTTCATCCCCAATCTCTTCATTATCCTGCGTGCCTCGATCTGGGTGAACTCCTTCCAGGCCTCCCTGTCAAGTTCGATCGCCGATTCAATACCGAACCTCTTTTCTACCGCCTGAAACCATAAACCGTCGTGCGCCAACCAATTTTTTGCCGCATCAACGAGCAATGAATAAAGTTCTTCAGACTCCATTTCTGAAGGTTCAATTATCGGCGATAAACTCATAATATCTTCGACCATTGTGTTCGACAACCTTGATCTTCTTTTCAATTATCAATTGATCGAGATATTTCAGGACTTCATTCCGAACCATTCCTAAGGCGGAAACAATGTCATCAAGGGTCACAGGCCTTCTCTTTATCAATTCCAGAATAACACCTTTCTTTTCCTTAAAATACTGCCTCTCCCCTTCTCTTTTAAATGGTGCAATAACCTCACAACGCGCACCGAAGAATTCTTTAATCTTATTTAACTCTTCTATGTCTAAGGGACGGGCATAATTTTCAGCCGGTGGCCTCACCACAGTATTGAGATGAATCCTATCCGGGTCAATATTTTTTATAACCTCCCTCAACCCTTCAATCTCACGCGATGTATCATTAAGCCCTTTTATCAACATAACCTCCAGCCATATCTGACCCTTAAATTCCTGACGAAATTCGATCTGACCTTCAATTATTTGGTCAATATCCAGCTCAGGAGCTGGACGGTGAATCTTTTTAAAAGTCTCTCTGTCCGCCGTAGATAGTGTAGGTAAAACAATATCTGCACCTGCAATCGCCTTACGCACTTCCTCAAGATGGAATAACGAACCGTTGGTTAAAACTGCAATCGGAATTTTTGAATACTGTTTAAGGACATCGATAATATAGCCGATCCGTGAATGCAGGGTAGGCTCACCTGAGCCGGACAGGGTAAGATAATCTGCCCTGCCGCCTTTTTTCAGAAAATCTTCAACATCACTCAAAACTTTATCAGCGGGTTGATACTCTCCTCGTTTAACAGTTCGATTTGTAGTTGGGCCGAGCTGACAATAAATACAATTGAAACTGCAGTTCTTATAGGGAACAATATCAATACCCAAGGACAGTCCGAGTCTTCGGGAAGGAACAGGACCATAAATGTATTTATGACGCATTTCTATTCCTGCTTAAAACAACACTGCCGGTTGGAAATCCCATATCGCGGGCTATCACCGGACACTTCAGTTTCAGAAGGAAGAAAATCTGACGACGGCAATTGGATAATGTCTCATAATTGCCCTGTCCTTTACTTATGACGAGATCGGCTCGGGCAAAGATTCGCCTGAATTTCCAGGAGCAGAGTTTCAATATCGTACCCGGGGCATCACAACCTGAAGAGATGATTTCAGCGACTTTGTCCAAACCTGCATCAAGGGCATCCTCCATTATCGCATCATTTATTATCGGATTCTCTCGAACAACATATATAACCGGTCGATTTAGTTCCTCAATCAACAATCTATCGAACACCGTCTCCCCTGCGTTATCCGCAATATAGAGAACATTCCGGGCCCGCTTTAATGCATACTTGAATTCTGAATAGTCACATACATCAAAATCGCGGATGGTAAAATTTCTGAGTTCCTCTTCCAGAACAAAGTCCGGGTTAGCCCCAAGATCAATTGCATTGGCCAGTGTAGCAAATTTCAAGGCAGTGTATAGAGCATCCTTTGAGTTCTTAATTTTTTCCTTGAACTCGGGGTAAACATCCAAAAGTCTCCTGGTGCAGGATTTCTTTACCTTTTTGAACGGATCCTTAATCTTGGTCACCCGATAGATGCTTTTGTACACAACCATCCCGATTTCAGGCGGGGATGACTTGAGGGATATCTTGGGAATATTCAAGGCAACCCGGTTGATAACCTTGATAATGTCGGTCTGGTGTAATCCCGCAATACTCCCGGCCTTTATCGCCTGTTTAAAGAAACAGGGTATACACTCTATGTATGTCTTCGTCTTACCCTATTCCTTTCATCCAGAAAAACCACCCTGGGCCGAAAACTCGCTGCCTGTCCAAGAGGCAGGAGTTTATAGCCGAGGATACAGAGTTTATCACCGACCTTTCCTTTGCGCGACGCCGGACCATAAAGAATAATCTTCCCTGAATTCTCCTTTTCCCTGATTGTATATGTCTGTAAACGTTCCCCATTATTATAATTTAAGACATCCACCTTCTCACCAGGAAGCAACCCCACTTCATCCATAATCTTACCATCGATCCCCATACTTCCCCGATAGAATAGCTGGGTATGGGTAATGGTAGCATCTGTAATCTTCGATTTTAAAATCTGGACAAACCCCTCTGATACCCGGACCCTCTCCGTTTCAATAATCCGCTGATGACTGGCAAAGGCAAGTCCGGGCAATCTATTCTGAGAAAAGAATTTCACTTCAACAACATCAGACCCGGGTCTGAGTCTACCACCAAGATAACTAATCTTGTAGGCGATCTGAATCACATTTCCATATAACTTAGTAAACTCATTAAAAACACCAAGCAAGAAATCAACTGTACCGGTGACATTCGTTTCTTCTTTCAACTCACGCAAAACTGCGCTGTTCGGTTCCTCATCCTGTTCAATAAACCCTGATGGCAATGCCCACTTACCCTTACCCGGTTCAACCCCCCTCTTTATCAGAAGAAGATCACCCTTATGATTCTTCACAAGGGCAACAACACTGGGAAGCGGATTGTTGTAATAGACCCATCCACAATTAGCACAAACTGGATTGCGTCCTGACTGAACCTTAACAAGACGGCCCTGACACATAGGACAAAACCTAAATTTTTTCATCCATCTCCTTTTTTGCTTTATTCAACTTCTTCAACAATTCAGTAACATCAACCTTGTGCTCTCGTGCCAGTTCCTCAACCGTTCCCCAAAATGGCTCCCCGCAGACCAAACAGGGAAGTCCAAATTCAATAAATACCTTGGTAAGAGCTGGATAACCATTAAGCACATCCTCAATCAGGGTATTTTCAGTTATCTCCATAAATAATTATAATCGAAATCAAAAAAAAATCAATGCATAAATTGAGTAAGTAGGGGGTCAAATCTTCGCATTTAACATACTGTTCCTTAATCTTATTTCAGCCTTCTGATACATCTTTCTCATTTTCGAACTCCCTTTCCTTCTCTCTTCGAATCGTTTCCGCAAGTCATTATGTCATTGAGTCATTGAAAAATCATTTGTCATTTGGTCATTGGTCATTAAGTCATTGGAAACCAGAGCTGCTGAACCAAGTTCAGCATGACAAACACACCATTTCGGAATTAAAGGATTGATGCTCGATACTGGATTCTGAATAAAAAATATATCAGAGGGATTGGATTGCCTTAAATGATATCTCATTTCATATAGAAAAAGGTGAATTTGTCTTCATCTGTGGTCCAACCGGTGCAGGCAAAACAACTATCCTGAGATTGATCTATAAAGATGAGGAACCGACCAAAGGTACAGTCAAGGTAATGGGTCAGAATCTGAGACTGCTCAAGAAAAAAGACCTGCCAAAGCTTAGAAGAAAAATCGGAGTAATATTCCAGGATTTTAAACTTCTTCCAGACCGCACCCTTGAGGAGAATGTGCTCTTTGCACTTGAGGTCACAGATACACCACCGAGAAATATGAAAAAGAAACTGATGGAAATCCTCACCTACCTCCGGCTTAGCCACAAGAAGTACTCATTTCCCTATCAATTATCTGGCGGAGAACAGCAGAAGGTCTCCATTGCCCGAGCCCTGGTCCGTGACCCCTATATTCTGCTTGCGGACGAGCCCACCGGAAACCTTGACAGCCGAAGCTCCCAGGATATCCTCGATATCCTCCTCGATATAAACTATAAAGGGACTACAGTAATTATGGCGACCCATAATTTGAATGTTGTAAAGAAAATGAAAAAACGGATGTTGAGAATCGAAAATGGCGAGCTTGTAAAGGATAAGTAGAATGGGTCTGCGTATCGGCATCAGAGAAGGTATCCGCACCATCACCCGCAATAGCTCTCTCTTTTTATTATCTTTATTGGTTACATCAATCTCCCTGTTTCTCTTATCGCTCTTTGTTCTGGTAACCGTCAACCTCTACCATGCGGTAAAACTCCTTGATGAAAAGATAGAAATAATCGCATTCCTCGATGACCATGCAAATGTTCAAGGATTAATGAAAAACATTAGCAAGATTAAAGGCGTAAATGATGTGATCTTTATCTCCTCAGAGCAGGCCCTCAAGGATCTGCAGAATGAATTGAAGGAAACCGAAGAGGTCCTGAATGTCTTCGAAAAAAATCCCCTACCCGCATCATTGAGGATAAAATTGGAGCATACATTCAGAAATCGTAAAGGCCTTTCTGAAATTAGTAACAAGGTAATGCTTTTGCAGGGTGTAAAAGAGACAATATACGGCGGTGAACTTGTTGACCAATTGAAGAAGATTACAAATATGATATCGGCATTCGATGCGGGCCTGCTAATCATCATTATCTTCTCTGTAATCTTCGTGATTTTTCAGACAATCAAACTGACTATATTCGCCCGTTCTACAGAGATAGAAATTATGAGACTTGTGGGGGCTTCTAACTCCTTCATCGCCATCCCCTTTACATTTGAAGGAATAATTCAGGGTGCGCTTGGAGGAATTATAGCTTTTCTACTCACTGCAGTCACCGTTCGTATAACTACATCAATTGTTAGCGTGGTCTACTTCCCTCGACTCTATTTTCTCGCCGGAAGTATTATCTTCGGTGCAATATTCGGGATTATCGGTTCATCTGCTGCAATTCGAAGGTTTCTGAGATGACCATATTTCTGATTATCCTCTGCCTCTTTTCCCAGATAAACGAAAAGCAGAAAGAGCTAAACCGTCTGAAACAGAAGCTGAATAACATAAGAAAGGAGATCCATCAGTTAGAAAAAAAGAAAGTGGGAACCCTGGCGCGTATCGAGAAGATTGACGAAGGCATCACGCTCACCATAAAATATATTGATGAACTCACTTCCCAGGAGATTCAAGAAAAAAATAGAATCCAGCAACTGGATCGGGAAATCGCCCGTTTGGAAAAAAAGATGAAATTAAGAAAAGAAGACTTGCGTCAAAGGCTTATCCGCCTATACAAATGGAAACCTTTCTACAAGATGGAAATTTTATTTACAAAAAAGTCACTACCCCAGATTCTTTCATCTTCTTATTATCTCCAACTCCTTGCTCGTGATGACCAGCGTGCCTTCTTCGAATTTGAATCTGACTGGAAGAAATATCTTGCAGATAAAGAGATGCGTAAAGACCTAATCGCCAGCCTTAAGGAACGCCTCAAGGAAAAAGAATATGAATTAGCACGCTTAAATAATGAAAGAAAGAAGAAACAGGAAATTCTCAATAAAGTGAGCAAAAAAGAGAGTGAGAAAAAGAAACTTGCCAAGGAGCTGAAAAGTGCCCAGCGTAAACTTGAAGAATTGATTGTTGCATTAGAGAAAAAACGCGCCCGACACAAGGCGGGAAAGAACTACCTCGAACTCCATCGTGGTAAGATACCCTGGCCCTGTAAGGGAACTGTAATAACAAAGTTCGGTAAAATTATTCACCCCAAATACAATACCAAAACAAAGAATAACGGTATTGACATAAAGAGTAAATACGGCAACAATGTCTATGCGGTAGCCCCAGGAAAGGTTGTATATGCGGGCAGATTTATGGGATACGGAAATCTTGTTCTTATTGACCACCTCGATGGCTACTATTCACTCTATGGACACCTTGCTGAAATTCTGGTCAATGTAGGAGATGAAATCAGTCAGGGAAGGATAATTGGACGCGTGGGCGAAAGCGGTTCATTGTCCGGACCAATGCTCCATTTTGAATTGAGAAAGAATGGCAAGCCCGTAGATCCGCTCGCCTATTTAGATTAATAAACAACCCTTTAAAAGACAAGCTGTCCAGTTCTCATTTTCAGTGAAGCACGAATAAGGTATGCGGTATGGGTAATACCCCGCTCCTTAGGTCGAACGCCCTGGAGACGCACCAGCAATTCCCGTTCGGTTATTTCGGAAATTCTTATTCGAGTGAAATTGTTGTCTTTCAACTCCTCAACCGTCTTCTTTACCTGTTCAATATTAGGACTCCAGCTCACCAGATGATAACCCCCCTTCAAGGCGAAACTTGCCTTTCCAATTACCGCCCAGGGTTCAGGTACATCAATATATATTGCATCAATCTCTTTCTGTGATATACCCTCCTCGGCAACATCCTGGCAGAAAAATTGAACATTCCGGCCTCCGTTCATAGGTATAGACCATCCCATCGGGTGCAACAAAATGTGCCAGCGCAAGAGTCAGCGCCCCACTTCCGGTCCCTATCTCAACCACCCGTGCACCAGGACCGATTGCAGTCTCGAGCAATAGATAACCGAAATCCTTAGGGTAGACAATGGTTGTCTTGCGTCTGACCTTAAACATTAAATCGCTGATGGAAGGTTTTAAACAACAGAATGGCCTGCCTAAGTGGGTCTTACCTTCATAACCAAATGGATTACCAATAACCTCACCCAATTTTATATTTCCCAAATCGGTGGATAAATTTAATCCTTCTTTTAACTGCACAAGATATTGGCGGCGACTATCCAGATAAATAAGAAC
>MUKB01000103.1 GCA_002049785.1 Caldifarciminota bacterium 4484_100 | reverse complement strand
GTCTTTTCAGGAAAAGGAGGGGTTGGTAAGAGCACAGTGGCAGTGAATCTCGGGATTGCACTGAGCAGACGAAATCAGAAGGTTGGAATGCTTGATGTGGATATTCATGGACCAAATCTGGCAAAGTTCCTTGGGGTTGAAGGAAGACAGTTGGAATCTGCAGGTGAGAATAAGATCAAACCGGTGAAGATAACCGAAAATTTGTCGCTTGTATCAATGGCATTTCTGCTTCGGGATAAGGATACAGCGGTGATCTGGCGTGGGCCTTTGAAGATGAAGTTAATTCGACAGTTTCTCGGAGATGTGGAATGGGGGGAACTGGATTGGTTGATTATCGATTCTCCTCCAGGAACAGGAGATGAACCGCTATCTGTTGCTCAGTTGATTCCTGCTACTGGTGCAATTGTGGTTACGACACCCCAAGAGGTTTCTCTTCTCGATTCAAGAAAGGCGGTCGATTTTGCGCGTAAGTTGAATCTCAAGACCTATGGTATTATAGAAAATATGAGCGGTCTGACCTGCCCCCACTGCGGTAAGAAGATCAACCTTTTTAAAGAGGGTGGAGGAAGAAAGGCGGCAGAAGAACTTGGTGTGCCTTTTCTGGGAAGTGTGCCGATCGATCCCAAGATTGTCGAACTGGGTGATGATGGTAAGCCGTTTATAATCCATCAATCCGAATCAGATGCTGCAAAGGCGTTCAATGATATTGTGGAAAAGATTATCAACAATTCCAAGGGGTGAAGATGAAGATAGTGATTTCTACCGATAACAATTCAGTATCTCCACATTTTGGTCGATGTCCATATTTTACGATTATTGATATCGAAGAAGGAAAATTGAAGAAGAAGGAGGTTATTTCCAATCCTGGACATCAGCCTGGATTCTTGCCCCAATTTTTTTCCGAACGCGGGATAGAATGTATCATCGCAGGAGGGATGGGGACCAGGGCAAAGGTCTTGTTTGAACAATACGGGATTGATACGGTGCTTGGTGTTACCGGTGATATTGATGCGGTTATAGATAAAATTCTGGATGGGACATTAGAAGGCGGTGAATCGCTATGCGAACGAACCAGGGGTGGTTATACCGAGTGTGATGGTCATAAATTAAATAATTAATTAAGGAGGCAAGATGCCAAGAGGTGATGGAACCGGACCCCGTGGTATGGGGCCAGGAACTGGCCGAGGTCAGAGAAGGGGACAGGGTCGAGGAAGGATGGGTGGAAAGGGTCTGGGACCAGGTGGTAATTGTGTGTGCCCGGTCTGTGGAGCCACCCTGCCCCATAGAATAGGTGTGCCTGATTAGGAGTAGTTATGCCAATTTATGAATATCGGTGTGAGGATTGTGGCAAAATAACCGAGATATTTTTTAAGAGTGCGAATGATAATCAGACGATTACCTGCAGCTATTGTGGTTCAGATAGGTTGACAAAGATCGTTTCGGCTCCGGGTGCGGTTATTATGGGTGGAAGTCGCACCAAGGGAAGAACCTGTTGTGGGAGAACCGAACCTTGTGATACCCCGCCCTGCTCAGAAGGAGGTGTATGTCAAAGAGATTAATGCTGAGGGTTAATCAAAATAAGTGTGTCGGTTGTGGACTATGCGTTGAAAATTGTCCAATAGGTGCGATCACAATATATCTGAATAAGGCAAGGATTGATCCGAAGCGGTGCGTTGGTTGCGAGAACTGTTTGAGGGTGTGCCCACCTCAGGCGATTGAAAAAATTGGGGTTAATGAGAAAGATAGTATCAGGATGGAACTGCAGAATCTAAGGCAAAGGATAGATTTTCTCAAGACTCGACTAAGTCGATATGAGGATATGAGAAAGAAGGCATAAAAATGAAGATTACGATAATATATGACAATTATCAGTATCTTCCCGGGTTTGAAACAGGATGGGGATTTTCCTGTTTGGTGCAGGGGTATAAGAAGACGCTTCTCTTTGATACCGGTGGAGATGGAAGGCTTTTATTATCCAATATTGAAAATGATGAGATGGACCTGATTATACCAGGAATCTACACCACCGGAAGATTGGGAAGTAGTATAAAGGAACAATCGCTGATTCTCAAGACTGCCCGGGGATTGGTTGTTGTTACCGGGTGTGCCCATCCAGGAATTGTAAATATTCTGAATACGATTCGGAATGAGTTCAGTGATGAATTTTTTTTGGTCTTCGGAGGTTTTCATCTGGGGGGACTGAAGTCAAGCGCAGTGAAGAAGATTGTGGCGGATTTTCAAAACCTCGGGGTGAAGAAGGCCGGACCCTGTCATTGCAGTGGTGATCAGACAAGGAAAATTTTTGAAAAAATTTATAAAAAGGATTTTATTGATATCGGGGTGGGTGCGGTGATTGAGGATTGATGACGAATATTTTTGATATATATACTGAAGAGTATGATAACTGGTTTTTAGAAAATCACTATGCATATTTAAGTGAGCTTATTGCTTTAAAAGAAGCAATTCCAGATTCCAAACTTGGAATTGAGATTGGTGTGGGAACCGGGAGGTTTTCGTCAATGCTCAATATCAGATATGGTGTTGACCTTTCGTACAATTCATTGAAGCTTGCCCGGGAACGGGGATGTGAAGTAGTTCTTGCCCCGGCAGAAAATCTACCTTTCAGTTCAAACACTTTTGACTACGCACTTTTAATGGTGACTCTCTGTTTTGTTGACGAACCTGAAAGGACACTCAAGGAGGCACGACGAATTCTCAAAAAGGGCGGTAAGTTGATTGTTGGTATTATCGATAGAGATAGTAGATTGGGTAAATTATATCAGAAAAAGAAAAGCAAATTTTATCAAGTGGCGAGGTTCTTTTCCAGTTTACAGGTGATTGAATTAATGAGGAGAAGTAGATTTCGCAGGATTTCAGCCAGCCAAACTCTGTTCGACGATATTGAGAAGATTGAGCAAATCGATCAAACAAGAGATGGTTTTGGTGAGGGGAGTTTTGTCGTGTTGAGCGGGGTGAAGTGATTATCTCTTTTGCCAGTGGTAAGGGAGGTACCGGGAAGACGACGGTTGCGGTGAATTTTGCAATTTATCTTTCTCAACATAGAAACAAATCCATAGAGAAAATTTTTTTCTTAGATTGTGATGTCGAAGAACCGAATGCTGGAATTTTCCTTAAGCCAAAAATTGTAAAAATAGAATCTGTAGATATTTTTATACCCAGGGTCAATCTTGAATTATGCACATTCTGCGGCAAGTGTAGTGAAGTCTGTGCCTATAATGCAATTGCGGTATTGAAGAATGATGTGCTGGTCTTCGAACAATTGTGCCATGGTTGTGGTGGATGCAGCCTTTTTTGCCCGACCCAGGCGATATCTGAGGTGCCAAGGCAGATCGGGGTTATTGAGAAAGGCAGATCGGACAGGATTGAATTTGCCCAGGGTAGATTGAATATCGGAGAGGCGATGGCAACCCCTTTGATCAGAAATTTAAAGAAGCTCGTGCTTAATAATTCAAAAGGCTCCATTTTCATTATTGATGTCCCTCCGGGAACATCCTGCCCGGTGATTGAGGCGATAAAAGAAAGTAATTTTACGGTGCTGGTGACAGAACCGACGCCCTTCGGTCTGAATGACCTTCAGCTTGCAGTGGAGACGGTAAGGAAGCTCCAGATACCGATGGGTGTGGTAATAAATCGCAGTGGTGACAGCGATAATTTGATTGAAGAATATTGCAGGAAGCAGGGGATTCCAGTCCTTGTTCGAATACCTTTGAATCGGGAGATTGCACATTTCTATTCTCAGGGGATACCAATAATAAATGTCAAGGAGCAATATCGTGACTTCTTTGCACAACTGGTTCAAAAGATACTTGAAAATATGTCCCATCAGACTATAATTGATATTGAGGAAGTCTGATGTCAGCATACCTTTCTACATTAAACCATGCTTTGATGATAACCGTATTTGTCTTTATAATGATGGTAATTGTAGATTATATGAATGTGCTCACTAAGGGAAGACTTACCTCAATGATGCGCGGTCAGAGATTTCGTCAGTATACGGTTGCCTCATTTCTGGGAGCAACACCAGGCTGTCTGGGTTCATTCTTGAATGTCTCTTTTTATGTCAGGGGTCTTCTGTCATTCGGCGCCATCGTCGGTGCGATGATTGCGACGAGCGGTGATGAGGCCTATGTTATGCTGGCAATGTTTCCCAGAACCGCACTTTTGCTTTTTTTTATTCTTTTCATCCTGGGGATATTTTTTGCCTGGATTACGGATAAGCTCGTTCCGATATTCAAAATTATACCCTGTGAAGAATGTAAGCTGGCACCACTACATCTTGATGATAGTGAATGTTTTTGTTTCGATGTCTCGTTCTGGAAGAGATTTCCCAATGTGCTCATCTCGAGGATCATTGTTATTATTATTTCGATTGCCTTTATTCTATCTCTTGCCTTCAATTTTATCGGACCAAAGTCCTGGGGTTGGGAGAAGATTTCTCTCTTCGTGCTTCTTATTATTTCTGTAGCAATATTCACCACTACACCAGACCATTATTTGAGAGAACATATCTGGCATCACATTTTTAAGAAACATATCTGGCGGGTCTTTTTATGGACCCTGTTCGCACTTCTCCTGGTGCAAATCGGGCTTGAGTACTGGAACCTCTCTGCGTTTGTAAAAGCCAACCCCTTGAGTATACTTTTTATCAGCGCATTTATCGGTATAATCCCGGAATCCGGACCCCACCTGATTTTTGTGACGATGTTTGCTAAAGGACTGATACCATTTTCTGTTCTTTTGACGAGTTCGTTTATTCAGGATGGACATGGTATGTTACCTCTTCTATCATATTCGGTAAAGGATTCGATTCTGATAAAACTTTTCAATATCGCATTCGGGTTAGCGGTTGGTCTGTTGTTCTTCGGGCTGGGTTTGTGATGGCGAAAAATTTTTATGAGCGATATGAACCGACATTATTCAGTAGAATTGCCAGGGATGTTGGGAAAAATAGAAATGTTATTGAAATCGGGTGTGGCGATTGCAGGTTGTGTAACCATCTTGCGCGAAAAAATGGATGCACCACGGTTGGAATTGATATAAATGATGTCGATTTCAGCAGGGCAAGAGTTGAGAGCAGGCGTCTGCATATTTCCCACCTTGTAGAGTGTATCAAGGTAGATGCAGAGAAATTATCCCGGATATTAAATAAAAAATTCGATTTCTGTCTTTCATTATATGTTTTGCATGAATTGAGAAATCCGATAAAGGTCTTAAAGGAGGTAAGAGCTATTTTAAAGGAAAAAGGAAAGGTGATCTTTGTTGATTTTCCTGAGGGTTCACTTGCTGAGCAGTTGTGGGATGAGAAGTACTATAGTGTGAAGGAGATGAAAACTCTATTCAAGAGAGCAGGGTTCAAAAAGATTGGACATCAGCTGCTTGCCCGCAAACAACTGGTTTATCTTACTGCATTACGATGAAGCAGATTCTGGTAATTAGCGGGAAGGGTGGGACCGGCAAGACCGTGATTACAGCATCACTTGCTTCACTTTTTGAGAATAAGATAATCGCTGATTGTGATGTTGATGCGGCAGATTTGCACCTTCTGCTCCATCCGAGGATAAAACAGAGGCATCAATTTAGCGGATTGGCTAAGGCCTGGATTGACCCAGCGAGGTGCACAGGATGTGGTGAGTGTGTAAAAGTATGCCGGTTTGGTGCAATCAGTCAAAAGTTTGAAGTCGATCCAATCTCCTGTGAAGGATGTCGGGTGTGTATGTTTAAGTGCCCTGTTAATGCGATAATAATGAAAGAAAATCGTGCTGGTGAATACTATATATCAGAAACGCAATACGGAATTATGGTGCATGCAAAATTGGGCATTGCTGAAGAGAATTCGGGTAGACTTGTATCCACAGTGAGGCAGAAGGCAAAGGAATATGCTGAGAAGAATAAGGCGGATTACATAATTATTGATGGTCCGCCTGGAATCGGTTGTCCGGTGATTGCTTCACTTGCTGGGGTTGACCTGGCGGTTGTGGTTATGGAACCGAGCCTTTCCGGGATTCAGGACGCGCAACGCGTGAGTGATGTTGCGAAACATTTTGGAATCCGGGTCGCTTGTGTTATTAATAAATATGATATAAATTTAGAAAATACTGAGTTGATTGAAAACTGGTGCCGTGAAAATAATCTTCCACTTCTGGGGAAATTCCTGTTTGACCCGTTGGTGAGCGAATCGATTGTTCAAGGCCGTCCTCTGGTTGAATACTGTGATAATGATGTTGCCCGGCAGGTAAAGGAGTTCGCAGTTAATTTAAAGAGGTTTTTGTCATTCTGAACCCTGTACTGAAGTAGTTCAGTATTGTTTCTTGCCTTGTCGCCCTGAACTTGTTTCAGGGTCTCAAAATTAAGTCAAAAGCAAAAAGGCAAAAGTTAAAAGTGATTAAAAAACTAGAACACCATTTCGGAATTAAAGAAATGTCATTCTGAACTTGTTTCAGAATCTCAATCTTTTCAACCAGACAAACCAGAAAAACCAGAGAAACCAGAGAAACCAAAAAACCAGAGAAATCAGACCCTTGACATTTTTCAAAATATTGCGATAATAAGGTAGAGGTAAATAATGGATTGGGCTTGTATGTTTTTCTGGAGGTTATTTTGTGGAATTTGGCTGATAGCGACATTCGGCTATTGCCAGGTGGGTTGGGGTCCAGATGTGCGGTTGACCTATATGCAGGGTGGTGGTTGGTATCCGAGGGCGGCGTGTTGTGGGGATACGGTTCATTTGGTTTGGTGGCAGGCATATACCGGGCATGA
>MUKB01000102.1 GCA_002049785.1 Caldifarciminota bacterium 4484_100 | reverse complement strand
GACTTTTTATTCCATACGATTAAATTACCTGTAATCTATAATGATACCAAGATGAATCTCGGGATAATGTTTAGTTATCAGATTGTGAATTCATTCCAGAACAGTGTGAACTATGATGGGGGTTTATTTAAAATCCAGACGCGTCGTAAAATCAAATTTAATGAAAAGTATCTAATGATTGGTTCCGGTTTAAAATATACTTCTGGTTACCATTTCTACTCGTTGGATTTTTGGCGTTATACGGAAGCCGATAAGACATTAGAATTCGGTGTTGGTATTGCCTATCTAAACTTATTGGGAATTGAATATCAACATAAAGTTTACAATAAAGATGGAGTTAATGAACATTTTAATCAAATTAACCAGGGTTGTGAAATTTATTTTATTGAGCATCATCCACTGCGTTTCGGTTATTCATTCGGCTTTGCGGCCCCAAAATATAGCTATTATTTTAATGAATTAGAGAGTATTATCAGCGCTGGATTCGGTATTTATCCAATCGATTCAAAGATGAGAATAGATATTTCCGCTCGGTTAAGATTCTACAAAACAGATGATTGGTGGCACACCGAGCCCTATATCGGCATTTCTTTTTATCTAACAGACAGGGTAGATTATCTTCGTTAGATAATGAACCTCGATGTGTCTTGACATCTCCATAAATATATATAGAATTGGTTAATCAGGAGGCATAATGAAAAAATATCTGCTGATATTTTCTGTCCTGGTTCTCTTCGTGACCATTGCCTGTGTGAAGGAACCGCTGGCGATGTATTATGACCTTGGGGTCGTTGAGGTTATTAGTGATAGCACGAGTGTTAACTTTAATGTGCCGGATCCCGATACCAATGGCTGGCATCAATGGGAAGGTGGTGAAGGCACAAATACATTCACCATAACCTTAAAAGAGAAGGCAAAGAAGGATGTGGTAATTAATGAGGTTGTCTGGACCTTCTATACCCTTGATGGCGGTTATGTAGCACAGCGTGGTGTGGATTATATCCCTCCAATTAAGATTGATGCGGGTAAGGAACATGAACTAACTTTGACAATAAAGGTTGATGAAGGTATTGCTGATGACCTTGATGACGCCACTGGTGATGCGAATGACTTCTATGGCGAGGGAACAATTGAATTCGATGTCAGGGGTTATGATGTTGAAAGGGGTAATGAGGTAAACACAATCCCTTCATATACCCCGATCACGGTTCAACGGTAAGTTATTTAGAACAGTTAGGGGTAGTGACAATTAAACCGGCACTACCCCTGTTTAAATTTTGTCTTACCCTTAATTATCCTCTGTTCAAACGGCGAGTTTCGAATGGTGGCCAATTCTGATTTTGCCTCTTCGATGATCGCCTTTGCCTTATCATTTTTTCCAAAGATTGCCTGAAAGGCATTTGCTCCGGCAATCCTGCCTTCAAGCATTGCAGTGGAGGCTTCTTCGATTGATGCCAGGTCACCACAGACAAAGATATGGGGTCTTGAAGTCATCATATCTTCATTGTGGACCGGAACATTACCACCGAGTTCTGGTATATACTGAATCCTGCAACCCGCCTGATAAAGGAGGTCACACAGGGGTGAAAGTCCGATTGCGATAAGGATTATGTCACACTCGATTATTTTTTCTGTCCCCTTAATAGGCTTGAAATTATCATCCACCTGCGTAATGAGTGCGGATTCAACCGCTTCCTTTCCCCTGGCCTCAACTATTGTGTGCCTTAGATATATCGGAACCCCTGCCCTCTTTATCTTTGCTGCATGGACATAATAGCCACCAACCTTATCGAGAATCTCAACGATACCCGCAACCTCAACCCCGGCCTGTAATAGTTGATAGGAAACGATTAAACCGATGTTTCCTGAGCCCACGACCAGAGCCCTCTTTCCGGGTATTACTCCATAAACATTCATCAGGGTCTGTACCGCACCTGCACCATAGACACCCGGCAGGTCTGAGTTTTCAAATGCGAGCATATTTTCGGTTGCGCCGGTGGCAAATATATACCTCTTTGCCTTTATTGCAAAGAGTCTATCCTGCTGGAGCACGCCGATGGAATCATCGTCGTAGTACCCAATCACCGTTGCAGGATTTATTGTTTCAATTTTCAATTCACTGACCTTCTGGGTCAAAATTCTGGCGATATTGATACCTCGAACTCCACAATAGTGTTCCTTGGAGCCGAAAAATTTATGGGTCTGTTTGATCAACTGCCCACCCAGAACCGGATTGTCGTCAATTATTAAAACCTGTGCTCCCAATTCCCGGGCGACAATTGCAGCCTCAAGCCCGGCCGGACCCCCACCGATCACGCAGATATCAGGATTGGTCATTTGAGCTTACCCTTTCCTTTCTGACGATAGACCCGCATCCCTTCTTTCAGCGGTTCCATACAGACCATCACATTGGGCCTGCCATCCACTTCCATCAAACAGGATGAACATTTGCCTACTGCACAGAAAAACCCCCGGGGTCGATTGTAACGTTCTGAATAACGGAGCACCTTTATTCCTGAGGCATGGAGTGCTGCGGCAATGGGTTGGCCTTCATATCCTTCAAGTTCTTTGTCCTCAAAGTAGAACTTCACCTTGCGTCCCCGTTCAAATTTTAGTATAGGATGTTCAGAAATGTATCCTTTCATTATTTAAAGTATTCAACACCATTTTTGAATATCAACAGGCCATCGCCGATATCAGATAGCTCTTCACGCGTGTGTGCAGGGTGCTGAAGTGGGGAGATGAACCGCTCAGGATGGGGCATCAATCCCAGGATCCTTCCGGTCGGATCGGTTATACCGGCAATATTCATTACTGAACCGTTGGGGTTGAATGGATAACCAGCAAGTCTGGCTTCAGCATCAACATACTGAAATACGATATTCTCTTTGATTCTGTCTAAGATACCATTATGGGTAACAAACTTGCCCTCGGCATGGGCAACCGGTAGGGTGATTAACGATTTGATACCCCGGGTAAAAACAGAACGGTCGCTGTGGACTTTTAGATATACCCAGCGGTCTTCAAACCGTTCTGAATCGTTGGTAATGAGGCTTACACTCTGTTTTTCAAAGTAACCGTCGAACCCGGGCAGGATTCCCGCCTTGACCAGCACCTGGAATCCATTGCAGATGCCGATGATCAAACGATCCTGTTCAATAAATTTCAAGAATTTATCCTGAAGTTTATACTTAATTTCATTAGCCAGAATCTTCCCTGCAGCGATGTCATCACCATAGGTGAACCCGCCAGGCAGGGCAATAATCTGATATTTTAAGATATCTTTTTTAATGAGTTCATCAATATAGACCCTTTCCGCTTCAGCACCGGCCAGTTCAAAGGCATAGGCGGTTTCGACATCACAGTTTGTTCCGGCTGCCCTTAGAACCAGAACCTTCGGTTTCATCGGTGAGCAAAATTGGGTCGCATAGGTTGAGTTTTATTCTACGGTGAGTGTCTTGCCGTCAAAGGCAGCCTCGATTGTGTAATCAGGGAATTTTGTCTTGAGAGCTTTGATATTCCTGTCGATAAATTCATCTGAACTCAACGGGTCGTGGTGGGTGAAGATTACATTTTTTACCTGTGCCTCCTGGATGAGTTCAATTACCTGTTTATAGGTTGAATGGCCCCAACCTTTCTTCGATTGATAAATTTTTTCCGTATATTGGGCATCGTGGATTAATAGATTACTGCCTCTGATAAAGTTGACAAAGTTTTTATATGGGGTTTGATAATTTTCTGAGTGTATTTCATTATCGGTGAGGAAACAGAAGCTCTTTTTTCCTTCAGTGAACTTGAGCCCGACCGTGTAGTTGGGATGGTTATTGATGATGGTCTCGACTTTTATTCCGTCAAGGTCGAATGACTTTTTGATCGCCCGGAAAGAGATCTTAGAAGGCAGACCATCGAGTAATGCCGGGAAGAAGGGCATCGCCATCTGATAGGAGAGGGCCTTCTTTGCAGGAATCTCTTTGGACGGCCCGAATACCCTGAGATTGGTTTCTTTAATATAGATTGGAATGAAAAATGGAAATCCCTGGATATGGTCCCAGTGATAATGGGTGAAGAGTAAATCTATGTTTTTCTTTTTATTCTGGACTAAATATAGACCAAGTTCGCGGATTCCTGTGCCCGCATCAACTATTATTGAATGCCCATTCTTCGATTCAATATAAAGGCAGGTGGTGTTTCCACCATATTTTTTGGTCTGGGTATTGGAGACTGGGATTGAACCACGGGTGCCAAAAAATTTAATTTTCATTTATGACTTTTCCTTTGTCTTCTGGGACATCCGGCAGTTTCCTTCGAAGAAGACACCTTTCTGAACGATCAGCCCTTTGCATACGATGTCGCCCAGCATCTCGGCACCGCCCTGAAATTCAATTATCTCCTGGGCGTTTATATTGCCTTCAACCCTGCCGCCGACAATGGCATTTCGACAGGCGATATTTCCCTTCACCGCTGACCCTTTGCCGACAATAACACTCTCCTTGGCCGAGATGTTACCTTCGTGATCTTCGCCTTGAGAGGGCGACGTCCTAGGCCAGACTAGACGATGGCGCTATTGTCTATTATAATAAATTTTTGAAGTTTGTCAATTGTTCTTGTGTTGGGTCTTCTCTGGTTATTTTGGTTTAATTGAGACCCTGAAATAATACTGAGATTCCTCAGCACAGGATTCGGCATGATAGAATAAAAGCATTTCGGAATTCAGATTTGGAAAAGATTTAGTCATTACACTCGATACTGGATTCTTGATTCTGGATAATAACATTGTCATTCCGAACTCGTTTCAGAATCTCAATTTTTTTCAACCCGATAAACTAAAAAGTTAGAGAAACGGGAAAGCCCAACCTGTAGAGCGTCTCCAAAAACTTCCCAGTCTACAGGGCGTCCTCGCCCTGCAGAACCAAATCCATCGGGGCGGGACGTCCCTTAGCTGGAAGTAAAGACTCCATTCAGCCCACTGACCGTTTCGGTCTGCGAAGAGGCATGAAATAAACTCAACACAACATTTTGAAAAGTCAAAACAAAAAGTGCAGAGGAGTCAGGTCCTTTTCCAGTTGACACAATAGAAAATGTAAATATAATAATCTCAGGGTCGTTAGCTCAGTTGGCAGAGCATCGGATTTTTAATCCGGTGGCCGCAGGTTCGA
>MUKB01000010.1 GCA_002049785.1 Caldifarciminota bacterium 4484_100 | reverse complement strand
TTTGTTTTGATTTTTCAAAATGTTGTGTTGAGTTTATTCTCTGCCTTCTTCGCAGACCGAGACTGTGAATGGGCTGAATGGAGTTTTTACTTCCAGCTAAGGGACGTCTCGGCCCGTCGTTCAGAATGACATTTTTCTGTTCTTTCTCGTTTCTCTGGTTGAAAAGATTTAGACCCTGAAACAATACTGAACTACTTCAGCACAGGGTTCAGGGTAACATTCTTTTTCAATTCCGAAATTCGAAATGGTGTGTTTGTCATGCTGAACTCGGTTCAGCACAATGACTTAATGACTAAATGTTTTCAATGACTCAATGACATAATGACTTAATGACTAATGCTTTTTCAATGACTTGCGATTTTCCAATGACTTAATGACCAATGACTAAATGTTTTTCAAATGACCCAATGACCAATGAGTTAATGGCTAAATGTTTTCCAAATCCGAAATGTCGTCCTGGTGGTGCTATGAAAAAAGTGGAGAGGATTCAGCCTGAGCAGGTGTTGACTTGAACCTTTTTATCGATATAATTAAGACTGAGCAATGAAAAAGATGAAGGCGGTGGTCAAGACAAGCCCTGGTCCAGGGGCAGAGCTGAAAGAAGTTGATATTCCAGTCACAGGACCCGACCGGGTCCTGGTCAGGGTATTAACAACTTCAATATGTGGAACCGACTTTCATATCTACGAATGGAACCAATGGGCACAGCAGAGAATAAAAAACCTGCCCCAGATAATGGGACATGAGCTCTGTGGTAAGGTAGTAGAAGTCGGTTCTGATGTCAAGCATATAAAAGTCGGAGATATTATCTCTGCGGAAACCCATATCGCCTGTGGACACTGTTTTCAATGTCTCACCGGTAATAAGCATATCTGTCAGAATGTCAAAATCTTCGGAGTGGATATTGATGGTGTTTTTGCTGAATATGCTGTGGTGCCATCAGCAAACGCCTGGGTAGTAAAAGAAGATATTCCAACCGAACTGATTTCAGTTATGGAACCGCTTGGCAATGCAATTCATACCGTGCTTTCAGGAAAAATTGCAGGCTGCACAGTGCTTGTCATAGGTTGTGGCCCGGTCGGTCTTATGAGCATTGCGGTGGCGCGCACCTGTGGAGCAACGATGATAATTGCTACTGAAATAAATAAGTTCCGTTTAGAACTTGCAAAGAAGGTTGGGGCAGATATTGTTCTCGATCCAGCCAGAGTGGATATGGTGGCGACAGTCCTTAGAGAGACTCAGGGGTTAGGTGTTGATGTTGTTTTGGAAATGTCAGGCAATCCTGAGGCAATAAATCAGGGTTTCAAGGTACTTAGACCAGGTGGCAGATACTCAATCCTCGGCATTCCCTCGAAACCGGTGCAACTCGACCTTGCAAATGATATTGTATTCAAATATGCGACGGTCAACGGAATAAACGGTCGATTGATGTTCAAAACCTGGTTTCAAACAACAAGATTTCTGGCATCACACAGGCTTAATATTGAACCCATAATTACCCACCGCCTTTCCTTGGAGGAATTTGAAAAGGGGATGGAATTGATGCGCTCAGGGAATTGTGGTAAAATACTTTTATCGCCTCAATAATCTGACTTGGATGAAATCCCTAAACCTTAGCCAAGGTCAATTTTATGCAACTCGATTTTGGAGTAAAATAAAGACCGAAAAAATTGTTATTATAATCTAACAAGGAGGTCAAAATGGCCTATGGTGAAAAAATAAAAACATTTCTGGCCAATCAACTTTCAGAAATAAAAAATAGCGGCCTTTACAAAGAAGAGCGGTATATCCGTTCACCCCAGGCCGCAGATATAAAGGTGGAATTTCCACCCGGTGCAGAAATTAAAGGTGTAATAAATTTCTGTGCCAATAATTATCTGGGACTGTCCAGCCATCCAGAATTGATTGAGTCGGCAAAAAAGGGTCTGGAAGAACGTGGCTATGGAATGTCCTCGGTCCGCTTCATCTGTGGAACCCAGGATATTCATAAGGAATTGGAGAGGAAGCTTTCTGAATTTTTAGGAACCGATGATACGATTCTCTATTCTTCCTGTTATGATGCCAATGGAGGGCTGTTTGAAGCCTTATTAACTGCTGAAGATGCGGTGATCTCAGACGAATTGAATCATGCCTCGATTATCGATGGTATAAGGTTATGTAAGGCCCAGCGCCACCGATTCAAACATAATGATATGAAAGACCTTGAAGAACATCTCAAGCAGACTCAGGATTTGAGATTCCGGATGATCGCCACTGATGGAGTATTCTCAATGGATGGTGATATTGCAAAGCTTGATGAAATCTGTGACCTCGCTGAGAAATACGACGCCTTGGTGATGATTGATGACTCCCATGCAACCGGTTTTATCGGTAAGACCGGCCGGGGTTCCCACGAATATCGCAATGTAATGGGAAGAATCGATATAATTACAACAACCTTGGGTAAGGCAATGGGTGGTGCATCAGGTGGCTGCACTTCAGGGCGAAAAGAGATTATCGAAACCCTGAGGCAACGTTCCCGACCCTATCTCTTCTCAAATACCGTCTGTCCAGTTGTTGTTGCCGCAGCAATCAAGGCGGTTGACCTACTCCTCAGCTCCACTGCCCTGCGTGATAAATTAGAGAAAAATACATCCTATTTCCGTGAAAAGATGACTTCTGCAGGATTCGATATCAGACCCGGGGTCCATCCGATCGTTCCCATAATGCTCTATAATGCCAAGTTGGCTCAGGATATGGCACGTGACCTCTATGATGAAGGAATATATGTAATCGGATTCTCATATCCGGTCGTTCCCAAAGGACAGGCAAGGATTCGTGTTCAGATATCTGCAGCCCATGAAAAAGAACACCTGGATAAGGCAATCCAGGCATTCACAAAAATCGGCGAGAAATACAAAATCCTTGGCAAGAAAAAAGAGCAGATCATCGAGATGTATGGCTATTAGGATTCAGTGATATATCGTTAATATGAATAACACTGCAGATGCAATTATTATCGGTGGTGGTATCATCGGGTGTGCCACAGGTTATTACCTGACGAAAAAAGGTTTGAAGGTCTATCTCTTTGAAAAAGACTACCTTACTGCCGGTTCAACCGGAAGGTGTATTGGAGGAATCCGTCAGCAGTTCTCTACGGAATTGAGCATCCGTGTTGCAATGGAATCGATGAAAAGGTTCAAAGAACTCCAGGCAGAACAGGATATTGAATTCTATCAGGGAGGATATCTCTTTCTCGCCCACAGCAAAGAGAAGATAGAAACCTACAAAAAATTGATTACCCTTCAGAGGAAATTGGGCTTGGATGTGGAATTTGTCGATGTCAAACAGATAACCGAAATCGTGCCGGGAATCAACACCGAAGGACTCCTGGGTGGTGCCTACTGTCCAAGTGATGGTCAGGCAAATCCGTTCCTTGTGGTCGATGCCTATGCCCGCGAAATAAAAAAACACGGTGCGGTCTTCACCCAAAAGGAGATCATAAAACTGGGTATTGAAAACGGAAAGGTGGTCTCGGTTAAAACTGATAATAACGAAAATTTCTATGCACCCGTCGTGGTAAATACGACTGGACCGTTTATAAAAAAATTCAGCCTCCAATTCGGAATCGATATTCCGATCTATCCGGAAAGACATGAAGCACTGATAACCGAACCCATCGACCGCATCTTTGATCCGATGATTGTAGACTACCGTGATGACGGCTGTTATTTTAATCAGAAATTCAATAACGGTAGTATCATCGGTTGCTACACCCCAAAGCCGAATGTCCCTGGACTGAGTCTCAATTCATCCTTCACATTCTTAAAGGAGATGGGGCGGAGGATGGCAAGGATTCTACCAAAATTACGCAACATAAAGATTATCCGGCAATGGTCTGGCTCCTATTCTATGACCCCGGATGGTAATCCGATACTGGATAAGACCGATATCAAAGGTCTATTCATTATTGGTGGGATGTGTGGCCATGGATTTATGCTCGGCCCTGAAATAGGCAGGTTGAGTGCAGAATTAATCACCGGCGGTCCGATTCCTTATGATATAAGCAGTTTCTCTTTGAAGCGGGACTTTGCTGGACATGAGGTGATGCGGTGATCAGTTTCAAGATACTAAAAAAAGACAGAGACACCCAGGCGCGTTGTGGACTATTGAAGACAAAACACTTCAATGTAACAACCCCCAATTTTATGCCGGTGGCAACTCAGGGCACGGTGAAGACGATATCACCCAAGGAACTTAAAAATCTTGGGGTGGAGATAATCGTCTGCAATACCTACCATCTGATGTTGAGACCAGGCTCAAAACTGATAAAAGAGTTGGGTGGCCTCCATAAATTTATGGCCTGGGATCGTGCAATCCTCACCGACTCTGGAGGTTTCCAGGCCTACTCCCTCAGCTCCTTGAAAAAGGTCAGTGACGAAGGCATTGAATTCACCTCCCACCTTGATGGCTCAAGACACCTTCTCAATCCCCGGACTGTCCTTCAGATTCAGGAAGAGCTTATACCTGATATTGCAATGTGCCTCGATGTTTTTACTCCCTATCCTGCTCCTTTTTTGGAAGCACGTATCGCTGTAGAGCGGACTGTTAAATGGGCGCAGGAGCTCCATACCGTTAAAAAAAAAGTTCCTCTGTTTGGAATCATTCAGGGAGCAACATATAAGACCCTACGAAAGGAGTGTACCCAGCGTCTGGTAGAACTGAACTTTTCTGGTTATGGAATCGGTGGTCTGATGATTGGTGAGCCCTCGAGTTTAACCCTGGAGATGGTGCAGGAGGTCAATAGCATAATACCACAGGGAAAGGTGCGTTATCTTATGGGTTGTGGTTATCCAGAAGATATTGTCGACGCTGTTGCCCTCGGTGTAGACCTCTTTGACTGTGTCCTACCCACCCGCAACGGTCGCACCGGAATGGCTTTCACCTCTTCAGGAAAGTTGATAATCAAAGCCAGTAAATATGCCCGGGACCAAAGGCCCTTAGATGAAAACTGCCGGTGTTATACCTGCAGAAATTTCTCCCGTGCTTATCTTCGACATCTCTTCAATGCAGGAGAGGTCCTTGCGGGACGACTGGTCAGTTACCATAATATACACTTCTACATAAAATTGATGAAGCAGATTCAAAAAAGCATAAAAAAAGGAACCTTCTCCCGATTTACACGCCGGATAAAAAAAACCTTCAATTTTCGAGAGCACATCTCTATTACCAACCCTTGATTTTTATGAAATTCTCGCTATAATACCCAAAAGGAGGCAAATGGCAAGATATTTTATTACTTCGGAATCGGTTACCGAGGGACACCCTGATAAGATTTGTGACCAGGTATCCGATGCAATCTTGGATGCAATTCTTGATAAAGACCCCTTTGGTCGAGTTGCGTGTGAGACTATGGCTACTCGGGGTATGATATTCGTGGCTGGTGAAATATCCACCTCCTGTTATGTGGAGATCCCAGAAATCGTCCGCGCCCTTCTCTATGATGTCGGCTATACCGATTCTGATATGGGGATTGATGCCCAGACCTGTGCAGTCATCTCTGCAATCCAGGAGCAATCAAGTGATATCGCCCTCGGGGTGAATATTGGTGGTGCTGGAGATCAGGGAATGATGTATGGCTATGCCACGCGTGAGACCCCAGAACTTATGCCCTTGCCCATAATGCTTGCCCACAAGTTGGTGCGTCGGCTCACTGAAATCAGGAAATCGAACATTGTTCAATATCTCCATCCAGATGGTAAAAGTCAGGTTACGGTCGAATATGAAAACGACAAACCATTGCGTATCGATACAATCATCCTTTCTGCTCAGCACCACTCGGATGTCAGTAATGAAAAGATTCATACTGATTTAAAGAAGCTCGTTATCGACAATGTAATTGATAAGGACCTGCTCGATAAGAATACCAAAGTATTGATCAATCCTACCGGGAGATTTGTGATTGGAGGACCTCAGGGAGATACCGGGGTGACCGGCAGAAAGATTATGGTTGACACCTATGGAGGTGTAGGTCATCATGGTGGTGGCTGCTTTTCCGGTAAGGATCCCACAAAGGTTGACCGTTCAGCATCATATATGGCCCGTTATGTCGCAAAAAATTTGGTTGCTGCAGGCGTCTGCGATCGGGTCGAACTCTCACTATCCTATGCGATCGGAGTTGCCGAACCGACATCAATCACCGTCAATACATTCGGCACAAGCAAAATCGATAACGAAAAAATTGTTTTTGCCCTGAAGAAACTCTTCGATTTTACACCTCAGGGGATCATTGATAAACTGAATCTTCGCAGACCCATCTACCGACGCACTGCCTGCTATGGACACTTTGGCCGAGAGGAAGAAGGTTTCTCCTGGGAGATCTGCGATATGGTTGCACCGATAAAGCATGAACTGGGATTGAATAATTAGGGGCTATGTATGAAATATAATATAAGAGACAAAAGTCTGGCACCTCAGGGAAAAAGAAGAATCGCCTGGGCTGAATCGATGATGCCAGTTTTGAGATTGATTCGTAAGAGATTTATGAACGAGAAACCCTTCAAAGGAAGGCGCATCGGATGTTGTTTACATGTAACTACTGAAACCGCAAATCTGGTAAGAACACTTAAGGCAGGTGGTGCCCGGGTATTTCTTACTGCATCCAATCCCCTCTCGACCCAGGATGATGTTGCTGCTGCCTTGGCAGATGAAGGAATCGGAGTTTTTGCAAAAAAAGGTGAATCTCGACAGGAATACTACAGAAATATGAATCAGGTGATAAAAAATCGACCTGAAGTGGTCATTGATGATGGTGCAGATTTGATTTCAACTGTCCATAAACAGAAGATTCCAGGCATCCTGGGTGGAACTGAAGAGACAACCACAGGTGTGGTCAGGTTAAAACAGATGGAGCAGAAAAATGTTTTAAGATTTCCCATCATTGCCGTGAATGACTCTATGACAAAACATCTATTCGATAACCGTTACGGTACTGGCCAATCCACAATCGATGGCATCCTGAGGGCAACCAATGTGCTGATCAGTGGATGTAACTTTGTAATAGCAGGCTATGGTTGGTGCGGTCGGGGTCTGGCAATGAGGGCAAAAGGGATGGGGGCCAATGTAATCATCACCGAAGTCGATCCGGTCAAGGCACTTGAAGCACGAATGGATGGATACAGGGTTCTTCCGATGATTGAAGCAGCAAAGATCGGTGATATCTTCATAACGGTAACCGGCGATATCAATGTAATTCGCAAAGAGCATCTGATAAAGATGAAAGATGGTGCAATAATCGGTAATGCTGGGCACTTCGATGTAGAAATTGACAAACCGGGTTTGAAGAAGATTACCAAAAAGAGAAAAGTGGTTAGAAATTTCTGTGTGGAATATACCTTGAAGAATCGACGCAGAATCTATCTCCTCGCCCAGGGAAGGCTGGTAAACCTCTCTGCTGCCGAAGGTCATCCCGCAATGGTGATGGATATGTCCTTTGCAAATCAGGCCCTGGCGGTTGAATATATTTTGAAAAATCCTAGATTAAAAAATCGGGTTTACTGTCTACCCTTGAAACTGGATCAGGAGATCGCACGTTTGAAACTGAAATCGATGGGCATCAAGATTGACAGGCTGACTCCGGAGCAGAAGAGATATCTCTCATCCTGGGAGGTTGGCACATAGTTTTAAATCAAAAAAGGAGGTGATTATATGCCCTGCGGTCGAAAACGAAAGAGAGAAAGAAGATAAAGAAACATAAACTAAAGAAAAGAAGAAAAAGGGACCGCCACAAGAAGAAACTGAGATAGAATAGATTAAGAACAAATTATAAGTTGTATATTCAATGAGCTCCCTTAACTTTAATCTGGATTCTCCAAAATATTAATTGACCTTGTTCAATATTTTTGGTTTTTCTTGTTTGTCTCGTTTCTCTGGTTTTTCTCGTTTTTCTGGTTTTTCTTGTCTAAAATATTGAGATTCTGAAACGATACTGAGATACCTCAGTACAGGGTTCAGAATGACGAACGATTTACCAATGACTTAATGACATAATCTTGTTAATCACCCTCCCAAAATATATCCATTGCGAATACCGCATCAGACCTGAATCCTGATGCACCGTTGAGTAAAATAGAACTTATTATAGGAAATCGCTATAAAAAAATACTAATGGTAAACTGGGCATAAATGGCACAAACCTCTTTTCATACCTTTTATAAAATTCAAGAATTCTGTTGCATAAACGGTTTTCTCATTTTTCAATAGCTCCATCCTTATATCAGGATTTGAGTTATGATAGATAATCTTGAATAACCGTTTGATTTCATCTATTGTCGTCCAATCAAAATTGTGAAGTAGCAGACCTTTTGTATTGATACCATAAACACACGCACGGTTTCCGCTGGCAAGAAGATATGGCAAAAGGTCGCGGTTGAGATAAGATTTTGCACCAAGCATTGCGTATTTGCCAATATGACAGAATTGATGGATACCAGCCAGGCCGCCAATTGTTGCAAAGTCATCTATTTCAACATACCCACCTATCTGTGTTCCGCTGGCTATAGTAATATTACTCCCCATCCTTATATTATGGGCGATATGCACATAGGTCATAATAAAATTATTGTCACCGATTAAAGTCTTCTCACCTTTTCCAGTAGCCCGGGAAATTGTTGCATATTCCCTGATAATATTGTTATCACCGATAATACAGCATGATGGTTCACCCTGAAAATGGTAATCCTGGGGTTCTACACCAAGCTGTGCCCCAGCAGAAATCACATTCCCCCGACCGAGTATTGTTCCCTTCTTTATTATAACATTGGGTCCGATGATATTTTCTGGACCAATTTCCACTCCATCTTCAATAATTGTAAATGGTCCAATCCGGGTCGTAGGATCAACTCTTGCACCATTACCGATGATCTGCATCAACTATTTCTGTTTTAATCCCGCAGTTATTATTGCTTCACAAACTACTTTATCATCAACCCGGGTGGTACCACTTACCTTTACAATATTGGCCCGACGCTTGAGTAATTTGACTTCCATTATTAGAGAATCTCCAGGACGCACAATCCTGCGGAAGCGTGCCCTGTCAATAGCCATAAACAGAGGAATGGCTCCGGGGGTTTTTTGTAACAACATTACTGCCCCGCTCTGGGCCAATGCCTCAACCAATAGGACGCCCGGCATTATCGGTTCAGCAGGGAAGTGTCCAGCAAAGAAAAACTCATTTTTTCTTATCTCTCTCTTTGTAACAATTCGATTTTCAGAAATTTCTAAAACCTCATCAACGAATAGAAATGGTTCACGATGGGGTAAAATTTTTTTGACTGCTTCAAGGTCCATTTTCATATCACCCCCTTTTTAATAATGTTATCATTGCAGATAGATTTTCTGATATTCCTTTATTGCAGTTATCTCTTTCCTACCACAACCCGGTTGGCCAAGTCGATTATAGGTTCCAGGAAAACCATGATAATCTGATCCGCCGGTCATAAGCAGTCTGTTTTTTTCAGCGATTTCCTGGAATCTCTTTTCCTGAAGAGAATTATGCTCAGGATGCCACACCTCAATGCCTGCGGCACCATAATCGATCAACCGTTGAATCAAATTCTCATCATTCAATATCCCCGGATGTGCAATCACCGGAATCCCACGCCATTTTTTAATCATCTGAATTAGACGCTTCGGGTGAATCTCCTTCTTCGGCACATAATAGGGACAATGGCAACCAAGATATTTTATAAATGCCTCTTTTATCGAATGGACATAACCATATTTCAATAAGGCGCGTGCAATATGAGGTCTACCCAGAGCCTGGCTTCCTGCCATTCTGACAATCTCATCGGGGTCCAATCTGATACCTACTTGAGCAAGTTTCTCGCTCATCTTGAAGATTCTCGCCATCCGATGCTGACAGAAATCATCTAAATAATCCATAAGTTCCCCATTATTATAGTCGATAAAATATGCAAGGATATGAATATCCAGGGAACCGATATTGGCACTCAGCTCCACTGCAGGTATAATCTCGACATTTTTACTGCTCTGCTGGGCTGGCTTTATACCTCCAACTGTATCGTGGTCTGTGATTGCAATTATCGAAAGACCAAGCCCTTCACATATCTGCGTTACTTCTTCTGGACTCAATAGGCCATCTGAAATGTTTGTGTGAATGTGTAAATCAGCATAAATTTTTTGTCTGGAAGATTTTTCCTGTGAGGCCAAATTACCCTGAATCAACCCTGAGCTGTCAACCCAAGGTCAGCACTTACATCCTCAATTATCTTTTTATCCACAATCTCTTTTTTCAAAAGAAAACCTTCTAAAAGTCCATTATCACAAATGGCATTTATTGTTCTGGGTATACCCTTTGAATAAGCATATATCGCCTTCAGGGCCTCTTTGGTGAAGAGCGGTCGGGCACATCCAGCGACCCTCAATCGGTGGACTATATAATTATAGGTTGCTTTTTCATCAAGCGGTTCAAGCACACACCTCACTGCAATTCTTTGATAAAGTGGGGGATCTAATCTCAAATAATCTTCCATCTCAGGTAGACCGAAAAGGATAAAATTTAATAGCTTACCGTGTTCAGATTCGAGGTTCAGAAGTCCTCTGATTTCCTCCATAATCTCTTTACGTTGGAGCATATTGGCTTCATCAATCAAGATCACGACCCTCTTATTTTTATTACTCAAATCGATCAATCGATGGTATACTGCAGTAATAATATCAATTTTGTTCTCGGATTCGATCGGGGTCTCTAACATCAAGGCAATCTTTTTCAAAAACCAGAGCGAGGTAATCTCGGAATGGATAATCACCAAAAGGGTTGCCTCCACATTATCATCAATCAATTGATCAAGAAGTCTTCGGGAAAGTGTTGTCTTACCAGTACCAATATTCCCGATCAATAAAGCCAGACCCTTCTCGGTTTCAACCGCATGGGAAAGTTTTATCAGGGCCTTTGAATGCTGTGGTGAGTTGTAATAGAATTTCTCACTGGCAGCAAAACTGAATGGATGTTCTTTTAATTCATAAAAACTCTCATAACCCATAATAAATTAAAGATAGGTAATTTTCGATTTTTTTGCCTGCACCCGGCTCTTTGGTGGTGCAGCACTTACCTGTTTCTTCTTTAAAAGTTCAGTCACCTTCTCCTTAAGTGTGGTTATCTTTTTGGTCAACTCTGCAACTGATTTATCAATATTATAGGCATTGACATAAGCACGCAGGGCATTTTTAAAATCCTGCTTCTTTTCATAGCAGTTCCCCAGCAAGAAATAGAGGCCGAAATATTCTGCCTTTGGATGACCATTGATCTTCAATCCCTCGTTCAGAATTCGAATCGCATCATCAATCTTATTACGTTCTAACATACAGGAGCCGATCATCTCATATGCCTTCAGTCTGATCTCTTCATCCTTGGCAGCAATCTCAAACTCCTCAATCGCCTCCTGATACAGACCCATCCCCTTATAGGCAACCCCAAGGTCATAATGAGAACGATAATCACCTTCACCGATCGACTCAAAAACCTCGCGTCGAAACTCACTGACCAGCTCTTCAATACTCTGCAAACCAGTGGTCTTCTTTTCACCTTCAATCTCACTCTTTAAAACTGCACCGAGGTCTACAAATTCACGAGATTTTTCAATGGTAGTAAGCATCTCCTTGGCAATCGGATTTTCCGGATCAATCTTTAAAACTTCTTCGTAAAGTCGTTGTGCCTCGGTCTTGGCATCCCGTCGGGTTAACGATTCTGCAAGATCGAGCAGGGAGGCTATTTTCAGTTTATCATCCTTCATCGCGTTGGCAATTTCAACAATATGCTGGCGTGATTTTAGATCAAATGGTCTGAGATCCGCAATCTTTCTATTCAATTCCAATGCCCGTTGATAATCCTTATGACGCTGTGCTTCCTGAGCCGCGCTACGAAAACAGTCGATCGCTTCCTCCTCGGAACCCAGGTTGAGATATAACTCGCCCAATTCTGCAGTTTTATCGACTTCAGTAAGCACAGGGGGTGTTTCTGTTTCTATGGGAGCCTGGGTTTCTTCTTCCTCAACTTTAGGTTCTTCAACCTTAGCTTCAGGTTCTTCTTCTTTTAAAAGCTCAGCGACCTCGGGTGAAACAAGTTCTTCTAATCCAATCTCCTCCTCAATCTTGGCCTCTTCCTTCTCAATTTCTGATGGTGGTTTCTCTTCAACTTCTGGTGCCTCTTTTGCTTCTTCAACCTCTTCTGTTACCGGCTTCTCCTCTTCAACCTCTACTGCTGTTTTCTCCTCTGATAGCTCTGCCTTCTTTTCAAGAACCGACTCCTTTATCTTCTCCTGTTCGGTCTCAATCTTCGCCGCCTCTTTTAATAATACCTCACCATTCTCCTTCTTCCCCACCTTCTCATAGATTGCAGATATAGTTTTCAGAATTTTAGGATTATTGGGAACCAGTTCTTTAATCGTATTATAGGTATTCAATGCAGTCTCAAGATCATTCTCCTTCATTTTACGATCTGCATATTCAAGAAGATAATTTGCCGCCTCACCCCGCTGGTCTAACTCACGATGCAATTCGCCCAGAAGTCCATAGACTTCAGTTCTACTATCATCCAGTCTCAAAATCTTTTTACACAGAGCAATTGCATTGGGATAATAGGTCTCTTCTTTAAAGACCTTAGCACCTTTTTCATAAATTGTCAATGCATCATCTTTTCGATTGAGCTTGATATATAGGTCACCCAGTTTATTGAATAAAGAACCTTCTCGGGAAAAGGTCTCAACCGCCTTCTCAAGTTCTTCAACCGCCTTCTTTAAATTGCCTTTGGCCTCGTACTCAGCGACCTTTCTTTTTATATCTCCAAGTTCAGACATTATTCAAACTTTAAACCCAAATTACTGATCACCCGTTCAATGACGAATTCATCAACCTTCGTTTTTTTCTGGACATAACCTTCCAACAATGCATTATCACAAATAATATTAACCAGCCGGGGACGTCCTTCAGAATAACGGCAGATAAGGTCAATTGCTCGAGGTGTAAATATCTCATGATTTGCCCCGGCAATATTCAAACGGTGCCCGATATATGCCCTTATCGTATCGCTACCCATCGACTTCAACTTTATCTTGACCGCAATACGCTGATACAGTGCGCGGTTTGAGGCGAGAAAATGTTCTAAACTGGGGAGCCCGCTTAGAATAAACGAGAGGAGCCTTGTGTCACCAATCTCAAGATTCAAAAGCCCCCTTATCTCTTCCAGTATTTCCGGAGCATTAATCTTATTTGCTTCATCAATAATGATTATTGTCTTTTCATTACGGTGATAAATCTCATTCAACCGTTGTGAGATCCGTGAGATGATTTCAGTTGTTGAGGTCCCAAAGTCTCGGAGTCCGATGAGATTCGCAATTCTTGTATATAGCCAGGCCGGAGTAAATTCTGAATGGGTCAGAACAATCAGGCCCACCTGATATCTTCCTGCCGCGTAGAGTTCACTCAAAATTTTTCTCACTAAAGTCGTTTTTCCCGTTCCAATTTCACCAAGCAGAACCGCCAGACCCCGTGTTCCTCGTGCGGCATGCAATAGATATTCCCGGGCAATGGCATGCTGGGGTGAATTAAAATAAAATTTTGGGTCGGGATGGTTTGTGAATGGTTCCGCCTTTAAATTATAAAATTCCTGGTATCCCACACCTATCCTCCTACTTTAAAGAAATGCGATATTTTCACCCTCCCTCTCTTCAGGAGGTTTATCTGATAAAGTTTCTGGTATCTTCTTTTCCTTTGGTGCACCTTCAATTATAGATGGATAACCTTGCTCTGGAAACGATTCCCGGGAAGGTTCAGTCTGAACCTCAGGACTGGGCTCAACAGGAGGGGGTATCTCAGGTCCGATTTCATGGGAGGATATCTCTGGAGCAACTTCTGAAGAGGCAACAATCTCCTTTTCGGCAGATATTTCTGGTGGGGCTGGAGAAGGGGGAATCGGTTTTTCTTCAGGTTCCTTTTCGACCGCAATCTCGCCGCCCATCAACTGGTAGTGCTCTTTTATATCCTTATAATCGGGATTATCCTTCATTATTCGTTCAATCTCACGCATTGCATTTTCAAAATCACCAAGGCCTTCATACGCCGACGCCAGGATATAACGCAATTCGGTTTTCTTCTCTTCAGGTATGTCTTCGAGTAACGATGGACCCGCTATCTTTATCGCCTCATTATACCGACCCAGCTTCACCAAGGATGCACAGGTAATCTCCAATGATGTAGGCCAGGTAGACTTATCCTCTCTGATCTTCTCCACAAAATTGAGTGCAACATCATACAATTCTGCATCAAATGCCTTCTTTGCCAGTTCAACCCGTTTATTCGGATCATCAGTGGTCCAGGTTATCCTTGAACGAAAATCATCAAAAACCTTTGCCAGCTCAAAACTTGGTGCAGCAGGTGCCTCGGTCTCTTTAAGAAGAAATTCAATATCTGCAATCTGTCCCTCAACTGGGGTCACCTCCTTTGTCTCTTCCGGTTCAGGCTCTGAAGGTTCCTCAGCAGTAGGAATAAATCCCTCAACCTCTTTTTTCAGATCCTCAAAGAGTTCAACCCCTTCTTCCTTTTCTGATTCTGGTGAAGTTGGAGCCACCTCTTCTGATGGCGCTTCACTAAGAGGTGAAGGCTCTTCTACAACCTCTTTCTTTTCAGTGACCTCTTTCGTTTCGGTCTCTGCGGGTTCCTCAATCTTTTTAGCACCCGGTTTTAATTCATTGAGCTGCTTTATCGCCTCTTGATCATTGGGGTCGATTTCAATAATCCGTTTTAGAATCTGTTCTGCCTCATCAACCTCACCCGCCTCGATTAGATCAGCAACCGCCTGTTTAAATTCAGTTATTGCCTCTTCTTTGGAGCCTATTTCATAAAGAAGGTTTCCCAGTTCTACTCGGCTTTTTGGATCGAGTTCCTCACCCCCATCAGTCTGGGGAAGAAGTTTATCGATCTCATTAACCAGATCCTTTTGACCCGCCTCTGCTGCCTCTGTCTTTAACCTCTTCAACTCTTCCTCAGCCTCGCTGTTCCGATTAATCGCGAACAGTACTTTGGCAAAGGCTAATCTCAAAGGATAATTTTTCGCCTGCAATTCCACAATCTTCTTCATCCCTTCAACAAACAGTGTCTCCTTCTTATTTTCAATTGCCCACATGCAGAGGTCAAGAATTCGATTAATCCCTTCATTCACAAGTCCATAATTCTGGTAAGCCTGAGCGAGCTGGAAATAGGCCTCTCCATTATCCGGTTTCAAACGTAAAATCTTTTCCAAACAGACTATTGCCTCGGCAAAGTTATTATGCTGGTTATAGCCACCAACCGCACGCTCATACCGGGCAATTGCCTCATCAACTCTGCCCAACCGGGCAGAAAGATCTCCGGAAAGTTCCAGAACCTTCGGTTGATCAGGATTCTCTTTCAAGGCACGTCTCAGGATTATCTGTGCCTTTTCGAGCTCGCCTTCCCGGATAAATTTCATCCCTTTCTCAATTTCTACCATCATAACCTACCTGTAAATTATAGCTGTTTTCAGAAATTTGTCAAGAATATCTTTTCTGTCTCATTATATAATTCCTGTTCCTGCTTTTCAAGAGACTCAAGTTCGAGTTTCATCTTCTGATTGAATTCTGCATCAGATATCGATTTGAGATTAATCAGAACATTCAATCGCGCTCCAGAAAATCCGCTGTGCAACGAGTAAAGTGCAACTCCGACATCAGACAGTGCGTTTTTCAGACCTTTTTGAGCCAATTTCCGTGCATAGGGATATATCAAAATGATTCTCTTGCAGACCTCAAAAGGCACCTGAGCTGCATGCTGAAGTGCCTTCTGGACCTCCTCTTTCTTTTTTTGCTTCTCCTGCTCATCGGTCTCAGGCAATTTATATGCCTCCATCACCTGGTCGAATGCAATCCGGTCCTGTTCAATCGCCCGGTAGAATTCATAGGTCTCAACCTTGAGAAATCCATGGAATGACTTCAGTTCCTCATCCTTTGTTTTCTTCACGGTAATTCCCGTAACCATAGATAAAAGTGCTGTACCCAGGGCGCCCATAAGTGCGGCAACACTGCCCCCGCCTGGAGTGGGTCGTGCCAGTGCCAGAGTATGAAGAAAATCCATCAATGACTGTTTACCACCCTTTCCATGGAGCCGGTATTCAAGAATCTGATCTTCACTAAACCGATCCAGCTGGAGGAAATAGATTGCAGTATCAATAAGTGCCTTTTCTGGAACAAGGCCAACAATCTCAGACTCCTTGATATTCACTCCATAACGTTGGGCCTCACGCCTTACCGTCTCAAACACCCGATAAAGGGGTGTTTTCTTATAGTTGGTCATATTAATCGAGACCTGGGAAAGACCTTCTTTCTTTAACTCAAACCCCAGGGCCTTACAATATCTAAAACCACCACCGCCAAATCTGATTGCCTGGGCAATCTTCTGGGCAATCGTTACATCAGAGGTGTTGAGATTTATATTATAGGCAATCAGGGGAAATCGAGCGCCCACAACAGTGGCCCCTGCAGTAGGATGAATCTTCGGTTCACCGAAATCAGGATAACGGTCTGGATTGGTCTCAATCTCCTCTCTCAGACCCTCGAACTCACCCTTCCGGATATTGGCAAGATTCTGACGTTCCGGTCTTGTGGCCGCGGCTTCATAGAGATAGACCGGTATCTTCAGTTCCTCTGCAATCCTCTTACCTAAACGCTTTGCCAGTTCAACACACTCCAAGGTAGTAGCATTACTGATCGGCACAAATGGAATAACATCCGTTGCACCAATCCGTGGGTGTTCTCCTTTATGTTTTGTCAGATCAATCAATTCCGCCGCCTTCTTTGTCCCCCTGAATGCCGCTTCCAGAACCGCATCTGGGGTGCCGACAAATGTAATCACTGCACGATTATGATCCGGGTCCATCTCCTGGTCGAGCAATTCCACCCCAGCACTTCTTATCTCCGCAACAATCTTTTCAATCTTTTCCTGATCACGACCCTCACTAAAATTTGGAATACACTCAATTATCTTTTCCATAAATTATTCTCCCATTTTTTATCGTAAATTTCACGATATCCTCGCCAAAGGTGTATGGAATCATCTGATAATTATTAACCTCAAGGACAACGAGATCCGCCTGCCGACCGACTTCCAGGCTTCCAACCTTGTGTTCCATCGCCAATGCCCGAGCCCCATATTTTGTTGCACCCAGCAAGGCCTCTTCCACCGACATCTGATAGACCAAACAGGCCAAGGCAACAATTTTGGGCATTGCATAGAGCATACAGGAACCAGGGTTGTAATCGGATGCGATTGCGACCCCTATATTTTCCTGTCGGAATGTCCGAACATCGGGTTTTCTATCAAGCTGGAGAAAGAATGATGTTCCAGGAAGCAGAGTTGGAACGACCTTCGCCTTCTTCATTGCATAGATATCGGCCCTTCTTGTATAAAGCAGATGATCCGCGGACACACAACCCAATCTTGCAGCAAGTCTTGCTCCACCAGTATAGGTCAACTCATCGGCATGAATCTTGAGTTTAAGCCCAAACTCCCTGGCTCGGGATAGAATCTTTTCTGATTCATCTCTGGTAAAGGCAATACGGTCGCAGAATACATCACAAAACTGGGCCAACCGTTTTTTACCCACCTCCGGGATGATCTCTTCTAAAATAAGATTGAGGTATTTTCGGCGTGAAACCCCCTTTGCAGGAATATGAATTAGAAGGGTTGCCACAATATCAAGGGAAGATTCCCTTTTTAACCTTGATATAACTTTAAGCATTTTCAGCTCAGCCCCTTTTGAAATGCCGTAGCCGGATTTAATTTCCACGGTGGTTGTTCCCTGTTTAATCATTCTCTCTATTCTCTTTCTGGCAAGTTCAAAGAGTTGATTTACTGTAGCCCGCTGTGTATGCTTGACCGTATAGGCAATACCTCCACCTTTACGCGCGATGGTCTCGTAATCCATACCCTTTATTCTCAAGGCAAACTCCTTCTCCCGATAACCCGCAAACACAAGATGGGTATGAGAATCAACAAATCCCGGGCAGATGACACAATTACGGGCATCAATCACCCGAAGTCCCTTAGACGAAATTCTGAACCTTCCTAGTCGTCTGATGATACCCCTTTCAATAAGTACCGAACCTTTGCGGATAATTCCGATCCCTCTTTTCATCGTGAGGATCTGATTGGCCTCTCGGATTAAAATTGCCATTCCATTATTCTATTCCATTTTTTCAATATGTCAAGCCTCGTACTCACTGTTATTAGCCGGAGGCTATTTGGGGGAAGATGTAGACCTATTCATTACAGTTTTAAATTCTTCGGGCCTTAACACACTCCGTAGAAGATGATACAATACACTATCTTTCGGATTGGCATTATAGATTGCCTTTGCAACCCTGATGCGATTATTACCTTTTAATACTCGGAATGCAATGTATGCCACCTCCAGATCCTCCGGGTTTTCTAATAGATATTTTGTGTATAATAAAGATGCCCGGGCCGTATCATTGAGGCTTTGATAACAGAAAGCCTCAATAGCAGGACTTCGCTCAAACTGATGGAGGTGTCGATGAATAATTTCGAGCCTATTCAATGCCTTGTAGTAATCTTTTCTTGAGATAGCCCGGACCGCATCATTATAAAGATGCATAAACCAGAGATATCTATTCTCATTTTCTTCAATTAATTTTGTCTCTGGTTCTTGTCCAAATTTTATGTTGTAATAATTTCGGTCAAAAAAAGGTGTATACTTAATTATCCTGATCAAGGTCGAATCCAATGAATAGAGTGCAAAACTCGTGGTCTGGACGATGCGGTGGAAATAGTTAAGAGATTCGGGGAAAAATTGAAATCGATAACAGACCCATCTGGGATTAAATTCAGTATTACAGGTGAGGTAGCGATTTGAATTTAATGAGTGATCGAAAAGAAATCTTCTATGGTAGAGGATATGTTTAAAATTATATTTTCGGGCTAAAGAAAGGAGACTATCCTCTGATTCATAAAATGCATCGATGAAAGTCATCACCCTTTTTCGTACCTCACTATTCTCATATATAGGTTGAATAAGGATTGGATGATCAACCCGCTCCAGCATCATGGCGCCGATATCAATATCGGTAAGAATTGCTTCATCATCAGGGATATCCTTGTCAATGTAATCAAGAATCCTATGCCATTCATTACCATACGCCTCTATCCTCAACCCCCACTCTCTCTGAAATTGAGAAAAGAATCTTCTATAGCACATATTGAATGTAAATCCTTTCACCATATCAAATATGCCTAAAAGCACAAGTATCAGAATCAACCATTTACTCCTTCTGTTAAGAAGAAAACCAAAGCCCAACATAAGAAAGAAGAAAAGAAAAACATCAAGTCGAGCAATAAGAATATAGAGTGCAGTTCCGATAATGATCCAGAAAAGGAGTGGAAATAATAGATGGTGCTTCGTCTTTTGTTTATTAAAGAAATAATATATAAAAAAGAGAGGAAGATAAAGCCCAACTGTAAAGAGGAATGAAAATAGACCAGGAGTTGCAAACGGACCCATCCAAATAAGACGGGCATCTTCAACCAGCAAAGTAGGATCAGACGGCTTCTGCAGTAAATAATATATTTTATACAGGATGGTCATAAAAACATGACCATATTCCCTGGTGTAGCCTACAACCTTGCTAATGGCGACACCGAATCCAAGGAAGACTAAATAAACTATTAGGCATCTCCATCTTCTACCAAATCTTTCGAGCAGGATGAGATAAAAAATCAATCCATATAGCAACAGCATCTGAGGAGAAATAAAGAAATGTTTTAAAAAAAGAGGTGGCCATATTACAGATATTAAAAAGCTCGGTATACTGAAAAACAAAATATTGTGCCATTCTATCTTTGATTTACTATGTAACATTCCATAACCGGTCAAAAAAATGATAACTAATCCAAAGAAAAACTGTGCCATATGCCAGATGGTCAATGAGAAGCAGAATGAGACACCAGCCAGCAACCAAATCCACCGGTTTTTCGTGCCATATGCCTTAAAGAGTAAAAAGTAACCCAGAAAGAGAAAAGGAAGGGCAATTTCTTCCCTCAAATAATTTCCGATTACACGCCAGTACCCTGCCGGGCCAACTGCATAAAGAAAACTCGTAACCGCAACAGTCAAATTTCTTTTAAATAAGTATCGACTGAAAAAATAGAATATAACAACACTGAGTGAAGAAAAGAGGATTATGAATGTTCTGGTATAAGAGAAGAAATTACCCCATCTCAGAATTCGATAGGAAAGACCGATAATTGCATCCATAGTAGGGTGGATAAGACGCCAGGGTGATATCCCTTCGGGATGCATAATCTTTTTATCCAAATCCGGCAACCTCCCTTCTTCTGCAAACATTTTTGCATAACGGAACCTCAATGCAGCATCAGAATAAAATTCAGTCTGGGTTGGAAAATTAATAAATTTAACCAGAGCATTCAGAAAAAAAGCAAATATAGGAATTAAAAAAATTACCTTTTTCATAAATTCTTTTTTCTCAACAGGTATTTTATCGCCCGTTGGGTATCCCGGTGCTGTGGGTCAATCCTCAAAACCCTTAACCACAGCGACTCGGCCCTTACCCGATTCCCGAGTTCATAATAGATGAGTCCAATATGATAAAGTGGTGATACATATTCTGGGTCTATGTTGAGGGCACGATTGTAATATTTTATGGCTCTGTCAAAATTCTTCTTCTGCAAGTAGATATTCCCAAGATTATTGAAGGCAACCGCCGAGTTCGGATCGACCATAATCGCCTTCTGGTAATACGATTCTGCAAGATTTTGATCAGTAAGAATGGATATTCAGTAAGAATGGATATATTACCAAGATTTATGTAGGGGTCAGGAAGGGTGCTGTCTAATTCAATTGCCTTCTGAAATTCTATCTGGGCCTTAGAAACATAACCCATCTTCTTCAGGATAACTCCGCGGAGATTGTGGGCTTCGGCAAAGTCTGGTCTGTCCATTATCGAAGAATCGACCTGCCGAAGGGCATCTTCAAGCTTCCCTTGCGCATTATAGACCTGAGCCAGCTCATAGCTGGTAAGATATAGGTCAGGGTCCCTAATCTGGTAGAGATTTGCATTCAATATAATGAATGAACTTACAAATATAATTAGAGACACACCTCTTTTTTTCCTCTCCATCTTCTTCAAAAATATAACTATCGTGTAGGAAGCGATAATAATGATAAACGGTATAATAGCCATACGATACCGTGCGTTAACGAAAAAGGCCACAAAAGAGAGTGAGTAGAATAAAATAAAAAGCAGTAAATTGCTGACCTTGCGCCAGTGGTCTCTCAAAAGATAGATGCCAACAATAAAGAGGGGGCATAATACACCAAATGGAAATTGTAAGAATGGAATATGGAATAGAATATATCCCAAATAACTGTATTTGGCGGTGCGGTATATATCCCGTTCCGATGAAATTTCAAATCCTGCAAAGAAAAGGTAAAATTTTTTAATAAAAAGTCCAAATGCCTTCAACGGATATTTCATCACAAAGTTCAATCCCTGAGCATAGCATATCCTATCAAATTCAGAATTCGAGAGAGGATGGCCTATTTTATGCTCAAATTTCTCCTTCAAATTAAGATAGGCATGAAACCAATCGACTTTTTTAGAACCCGGAGGTATTCCGGTGATACCATTGGAATGTGGGTTATTACCGATATAGAAGTTTACTCCACCCTGCCAGCTGATGAGTATCGGTTCCTTCAGGACAGCAACATTCCTCAATGTCACCGGAAATATCATTAAAAATGAACCCAACCAGAAAAATAGCAATTTTTTGAGGATAACTTTTTTCTGGTTTATCAAAAGGAATAACGGAATGAGTAAAATTATCAGCAGAACATTCTGCCTTGTTATCGCAGCCAGACCAAATAAGATACCTGAGAAAAATATATCTCTTAACCCTTTCCTACCGAGAAAAAATATACCAAGAAGGACTAAGAAAATTAGCACCGTCGGAATCAAAATTTCTCCATCGTAGAAAATAAACATCGGGTAGACCGCCGCAATAAAACTGGCAACCATTGCTACAGTTCGATCAAAATATTGTCTTGTAACCAGATATATCAAAAGAATATTTATTGAACCGAGCACTATCTGAATAATTCTTGCACAGAAAAGGTTTATACCGAATATGTTGTATATAAGAGCAAGGTAATATTGGAATAGGGGTGGGTGATAAAATGGCTCACTGCCAATAATTCCATTTCGTAAAATAGATATTGCTAAATGGTGATACTGCAGGGAATCAGAAAAAGGATGATAGAATAGAGGGTCATTTCTACTCATCTGGAATATATAGATTAATCGCATACATAAACCTATCAGAAATATCAAAAGAGGTATAAGATTTTTCTTCCGATTCATCTTATAAATTTCTTCAATGCCCTTCGTGCATCTTCATAATCTGGCTCAATATCTAAAACTTTTTTCCAAAGTAGCTCAGCCTTTTGAGTATCGCCCAGCTTCAAATAGATAAAACCCATATGATACAGGGGCGATGGATAATTCGGTTCTAATTTGCTCGCCTTTTTATAATAGTACAATGCCCGATTGAAATTGCCATAGCTGAAATAGATATTACCTAAGTTGTTATATGCTCTTGCTGAATATGGGTCATGCTCAATCGCTTTGTTATAATATTTTCTTGCCATATCAAGGTCACCCATCTCGGCGTAGATATTTCCTAAATTCAGATATGGTTCAGGCTGTTTAGGATCAGAATTCATTGCATTCTTAAAGTAAGAAATTGCCTGGTCGAGTTTACCCATCCGTTTGTATATCGAGCCCAACAAAGTAAGGGCCTCAGCATAATCCCTGTTATAATGTAAGGCACGATGTAGGTAATAGATTGCCTTCTCATAATTTTCCCCTTCATATTCTGCACCGGCCAGGGTAAGATAATCAAGGGCTGGATTTGACTGCTTCAACTTAAACAAATTGCCATTAAAGAAAAGAAATATCGGGACGAATAAAATCAGAAATGATATGAAATAAGTAGAATACCGAATGGGAATTGAAAAAAAGGTAGTTTAAAGATAAAATACTTTAAATATGTCTTTTGGATAAAAAAGTATATATCCCGATTGTTGGAAATTTCAAGGCCGCCAAGGTAAAGATAGGCCTTTTTTAATAGTAATGCGGCCTCTTGTAGCGGATTCTCCTTTATAAACTCCATCCCCTTCCACCCCACCATGATTTCCTGGTGCCTGGAATAATTGCAGTTATACCATCAGCTTCAGGATTGTTCCCGATATAGAAGTTTATTCCTGCCTGCCAGGCGATTGGGACAAACTCCCTGCCAACAGTATAATTTCTTATAGTTATCGGAGCAATTACAACGACTACACCAATTATACCAGAGATGACCGCCTGTCCGGTGCTTTCTTTCAATCTCTGTCTCAACCAAAATGGTAGAAAAATAAGAAAAAGAAGAACATTAGGCCTGGTGATTACTGCAAAACCCCAGACAACCCCTATTAAAAACCAGTTAAATCGGGAAGC
>MUKB01000101.1 GCA_002049785.1 Caldifarciminota bacterium 4484_100 | reverse complement strand
TTCTTCGGTAGCAATCTGATTATAAGGTCCCTTGTCTTACGCGCACCGGTTCTTCTCTCATCAAAGAGTTTTGGTGCCCCTGCTGGTCCGGTAACCCTACCCCGATATTTGGGTAGCACATATATCCGGCTAAATGATTTAACATCATCGGGATGGACAATCGTACTAAAGTGTTTACCAATGAGTTCTTCTGGTTTATATCCCAGGACCGAAATCGATTCATTCAAAAATCGAAAATAACCGTCTGGGTCAATCCGATAGACGATATCCGGAAGTTCCATTAGAATTTTAAGATAACCATCTATGTGATTATCTGAACAACTACCCATTTCAGAAAAATCAGTCGAGGTCAATGAGTCCTACCCTTATCGCAAACTTCACTAACTCGGTTATATTATTGAAACCGAGTTTCTTTGATATCCTCAAACGGTGGTGTTCCACCGTCCGGATACTAATTCCGAGTTTCTCTGCAATCTTCTTATTAGAATTCCCTTCTGCAATCATCTTTAGAACCTCCCTTTCCCGGGTAGTAAGTAGTTCAAACTTCGAGCGATCCTGGGTCTTGCGCCTCCTCAACAACTCACGAATTACATTATCACTGAGTGAAGAAGAGAGATAGATCTGACCCTTGCGCAGAGTCTGAATCGCGGTGATTAACTCATCATCAGCATCTTCTTTCAGAATATATCCCTGGGCACCTGCTTTTAAACATTCGTATGCATAGTCCTCACTCTTGTGCATTGTGAGAATCAAAATTTTCACCTGTTTATTAAACTTTCTGATCTTGGTAATCGCCTCAATCCCCCTCAGGTTGGGCATTGATATATCAAGGATTAAGAGATCAGGGTTCAATTTGCGCACCATCCTTACGGTCTGCAGACCATCACTGGCTTCACCGACCACCTTATATCCAGGAACCTCCTCAATAATCCGCCTGAGTCCATCCCGGATAATTGCATGGTCATCAGCAATAATCAAAGTGAACACACTGAACCTCCTTCATAAAAACCCAGTCTGGTGAAATGATAACAAAAATAACGCAATAAAAAATTGTCTTCAATACCCAATTCTGTATAGGTAGAACTACCCATTGCTTAGTGACTGTAGTTGGTACAGCGCATAATAGATCCCCCCTGCCTTAATCAGCTCTTCATGGGTTCCGGTTTCTTTAATCTCACCCTGGTGAATGACATATATGCGGTCCGCTTCTTTTATTGTGCTCAACCGGTGGGCAATGATGATTGCGGTCCTTCCCAAGAGTAATTTCTGCAGACCATCCTGAATAAGCCTTTCGGTCTCGGTATCGATACTCGCGGTGGCCTCGTCCAAAATCAGGATTCTGGGTTCAAAGGCAAGGGCCCGGGCAAAGGAGAGGAGCTGACGTTCACCACTGGAAAATGTTACACCCCTCTCAGCAACATTCTCGTCATATTTATTGGGAAATCTATCGATGAATCGGTCGGCATTAATATACGAAGCAATCTCCTTCACCCTTTTATCCTCAAGCCTCAATCCCAAACGGATATTCGACTTTATATCCCCAGAAAAAAGAAACACATCCTGGGGCACAATCCCGAGCTGAGAACGAAGTGATGATAACTTTATCTGACGGATATCTATCCCATCAATCAAAATACTTCCTTTCTCATTCTCATAGAGCCTCGAAATAAGATTTATTATCGAAGTCTTGCCCGCACCGGTGGGGCCGACAATTGCTACCTTTTCTCCGGGTGCAACCTTAAATGAAACATCCTTCAAAACCCAATCCTTTTCATATCGGAACCAGACATTGCGAAATTCAATCTCACCCCTTACATCTTTCAGCTCAATACCTCCTTCTTGTGATTCAATCTTCGCCTCTTGATCAAGTAAAAGAAAAATTCTCTCGCTTGAAGCCATTGCCGACTGTAATAGTGTATATGATTCAGTCAGCTGTCTTATCGGCCGGAAGAACATCTCCACATAAGAGAGAAAAGCAACTAAAACACCTAAGGATACCTGAGCACCAAGTACTGCGCCACCCCCGTAATAGAGCACCAACCCGATCCCTAAGGAGCTGATGATTTCAATAGAAGGTCGGAAAAAGGACATAAGCAGAACCTGACGAAGATTTATCTTCAGATACTCTTCATTTATTACATCGAACTTTTTCAGATTATCCTTCTCCTTATTGAATATCTTTATAACCCTGATTCCGGAAAGGTTCTCCTGCAATGTAGCGTTCAACCTTGCCAGTTTTATCCTCACCTTCCGGTAAATCTCCCGCGCCTTTATCCGGAAGTATACGGTCATAAAAACCAGAGGTGGAATCACCGCAAACGAAATAAGGGCAAGCCTGAGATTCATCGTAAGCATTATGACTACAATACCAATAAACAGAAGAAAGTCTTTTAACAACCGTGCAAAAACCTGGGTGAATGCTTCATTGACCGCCTCAACATCATTTGTCGCCCTGGTTACCAATCTACCTACAGGATTACGGTCAAAGAACTTAAGGTCCAGTCGCTGGAGTTTCTTGAAAATCTTCATCCTCAAGGAATGCATAAAGAGTTGGCCTGCAAACTGAGAAAGATAAATCTGGGTATAGTTTGCCAGCCCGCCGATGAATAGAACAATAAAAAATATGACCACAATCCGCACAACACCAAAGATATCCTTCTCTCTCAAAACCGCAATCTCCGGTTTCTTTAATTTTTTAAAACTGGAATATGGAATAATTATAAGACTATCGTGCCGTTCAAATAATTCTGGATGCGCGGAGATGATTGCTTTACCTCTGTTATTTAATTTATCTAATGTAGTATAGTAATATCTTTCCTTTGAAAGATTACCCTCCTTCTCCCATCTCCGGAGTTTGCTAATATCAATCTTTTTCATAGTCCTCTGATCGGCAAAATATGTATTCTTACCAATTGGGAAAAGTCCTTCCAACTCCTCCACCCCAACAATCTTTCTACCACTCTTAATAATATAGTCATCAATCGCAATCTTTGTAATATAAGGGTATAAGATATCAACACCAGCGGCAATAATTAAAAACAGTGTCGCACCGATAAGATATTTCAGATAGGGTCGAATAAATGTGAACAACCGGGCAACAATCTTCAGGTCAAATACCTTACCGATCTCACCCTCTTCAAAACGATGTCGTCCAATCATATCCGTCCCAACCTCATCTCAATCTGCTGGCGTTTGAAAATCCCACTATATAGACCACCGAGTTTAATCAATTCGGAATGGGTCCCCTGCTCGCGAATCTCCCCTTTATCAAGGACAATGATACGCTGTGCATCCTGTAGGGCGAAGACCCGGTGAGAAATAATGATTGCGGTCCGTTTTTTCAATTCATTCTTTATCGCTTTGAGAATCGCCAACTCGGTCTCCGCATCCACTGAAGATACTGCATCATCAAGTATCAATATTGGACGGTTCAAAAGTAGCGCCCGGGCAAGGGCGATACGCTGTTTCTGCCCCCCACTCAGGGTTACCCCGCGCTCACCAACTACGGTATCAAAACCCTTGGGAAATTCAACAATCTCATCATAGATATGGGCAATCTTCGCCACCCTGATGATATCATCTTCGCTCGCCTCTTCATTTCCGAAAGCAATATTATTTCTGAGCGTATCGGAAAATAGAAATGTATCCTGTGGAACATAAGCAATACTTCTCCGCAGAACTTCGAGCCTCAAGTCTTTAATATCATAGCCATCAATTACAATCTTTCCCTGTTGGGGTTCATAGAGTCTCAACAGAAGATTCACCAGACTCGTCTTACCACTGGCAACCGGACCGGTAATACCAATAAACTCCTTGGGGTTGATATGAAGACTGATATTATTCAATGCTGGAATCTCTTTATTTTGATAAACAAATGTCACACCCTTGAACTCAATTTCTCCCTGAAACTCTACATCCCCGATCTTACCCTCTAATATCTTGGGTTTCTCGCTGAAGATACGGTTCAATCTGCGCTGGGATGCAGAGCCACGTTGAAATAGATTTATTGTCCAACCGATCGCCATCATCGGCCAGACCAGAATCTGGAGATAGGCGATAAATGCAACAAAGGAACCGATCGAAATATCCCCAAATATTACATACCGACCACCAAGCCAGAGCACGATTATCTGTCCAATCATCCCCAGAAAGATGATCAATGGGAAAAATAGACTCCAGATACGAATCAGATGTTTGTTCCTCGTCACATATTCCTCACTGAGATTTTCAAATTTAATAATCTCATTCTCTTCCTGCACAAACAACTTCACAACCCGAATTCCGGACAGGTTCTCCCTCACCCGCTCGGTCAGAAGGGAGAATGCGGCCTGAACCCTTTCAAAGAGGTAATGAATCAATCGACCAAATCGGGTCGAGACTAAGGCAATCAGAGGAAATGGGATGAGGGCATAGAGGGTAAGTTTGGGGCTGATGTTGAACATCATAATCAGAGATGCCACACCAAGGATAAAGACATCAATGAGAATGATGAATCCAAAGCCAAGGGCCATACGCACCGCATTTATGTCATTAACCGCATGGGCCATCAGGTCCCCTGTCTTATGGGTGTCAAAGTAACTGAAATCCAGAGTCAGAAGATGGGCGTAGAAATCAGATCTCAGCCTCCGTTCAATCCGGCGTGAAGAACCGATCAACAGATAGCGCCAGAAGAATCTACCAATTGCAATACCCGTTGCAATCAACATAATAAGCAGAAAATAGTATCCAAGCCCCTGAATGCCAATCGCACCGGTTGCCAGCCGGTCAATAGCACCCTTTAAGACCCTGGGGATTAATAACTGTAATAAGTCAATAATGATTAAAGCAATAATTCCCAGAAGATAATGGAATTTATAGCGCAGGACATATCTTTTCAGCTTCAACAATTCGCGCATCGGTTAATTATATCCAGAATAGAGCCTTTAGATTTAACCACTGAAATTATTCTCCTCGCAGCCAGACCGAAATAGTGCAATGGGCAATGCGGTTCATAACTCCACACATCGGCTTGACTCCTCTCCACTTTTTTCAAAAGCCCTGTAGAATTAACTATATTAGTATTCTGGTTATTTAGAGATGCTGGGAAATTCGTTAGTCATTGAGTTATTAAGTCATTAAGTCATTGAAAAATCACAAAAACCAGAAAAACCAGATATCTTCAGCCCGCAGGGCGTCCTCGCCCTGCGGAACCAAATCCATCGGGGCGAGACGCCCCTTAGCTGGAAGGAAAACTCTATTCAGCCCACCGACAGTCTCGGTCTGCGAGGAAGGCATGGAATAAACTCAACACAACATCTTAAAAAATCAAAACAAAAAGTGGAGAGGAGTCAGCTTTTCGGCCCCTTGACAATTTCTCTTATATGAATATAATCACTTCAATCTGGTGCGGCGGTGGTACTGGTGGTTGCCTCTCAAATCCCTAAATAAGAAT
>MUKB01000100.1 GCA_002049785.1 Caldifarciminota bacterium 4484_100 | reverse complement strand
GAAGCAGAATCGATGAATTCAGACCAGCTCAAAGACCTGACAAAAGGATTTTATGACATTGAAAGATACTATCTGGTGGAAGCATTCCTGAAAAGGAATCCCGAGGTTTTGGAGGTCTTCGAAAGGTTGAGGCCTTACCTCCATTCCTATGCAGAAGTTGTTGCAATGATTGGACGGGGACTGGTTTACAATTTATTGAAAACCCGGTCGGTGATAGGTCTGAATAAATCTGAGATTAAAGGCATTGTCGAAGAATTGAGTACGATCGATCGTCGGATCAAGAAGGGTTCTCATCTCGGTTATGTATTACTGGAACTCTTCTTATTTAAAAGTTTAGAAGATTTTAGGAAAGGAGCATTCTATGGGAGACGAGGATAATACCTTAAAACAATTAGAGGCCCAGCGAAGTGATATTATAAACAAACTGGCAAAGATTGAGGAGAAGAAGGCAGCGGTCAGCCCCGAAGTCTACGAAAAGGTCAAAAAAGAGTATGAAGATAAACTTGTCGAAGTCGAGAAGAAATTGGCGGAGAATGTGGAGCTGGTTAAAAAAGAGCTGGATAATCTAAAACAGATAGAGGAGGAAGTTGCGAAGAGGCAGAAAGAAATTAAATTCAAGCTCGAAGAGGCAGAACTCCGTTATTCAATCGGTGAATACGATGAAAATACATTCAAGGAGATCCGGCTTCAGAGAAGGGTGTTGCCTGTCCCAAATGTGGTTATATAAATACTCCGGACTCGTGGTATTGTGAGAAATGTGGTGCCGAAATCCTTGGCGCACCAGAATCATAGCTATTGAAGACCAAATATGAACACCTACAATAAGAGGGCGATAGAAAAGAAATGGCAGGAATACTGGGAGCGGGAAGGTCTATTTAAAACTTCGGATAAACCGAAGAAGAAATACTACAATCTTGTGATGTTTGCCTACCCATCAGGTGATATCCATATGGGACACTGTAAGAATTATGTAATCGGTGATGTCATTGCACGTTATAAACGGAGACGAGGATTCGATGTTCTCCATCCATTCGGCTGGGATGCATTTGGCCTCCCGGCTGAGAATCGGGCTATTGCCGAGGGTATCCATCCGGAAAAATGGACAATGGAAAATATTCGAACCTCTGACGAATCCTTAAAGATTCTGGGTATCAGCTATGATTGGGACCGGGAAATCATCACCTGTCTTCCTGATTATTACAAATGGACACAATGGATGTTTCTCCTTCTCTATAAAAGGGGGCTGGCGTATAAGAAAGAGGCCTATGTTAACTGGTGTCCTCAATGCCAGACAGTCCTGGCAAATGAACAGGTAATCGATGACCGCTGTTACCGCTGTGGAACCCCGATTGAAAAGCGTAAACTGAAGCAGTGGTTCTTCAAAATTGCCGAATACGCTGAGCGCCTCCTCAAAGACCTTGATAAACTGAAGGACTGGCCCCAGAGGGTCAAGGTGATGCAGAGAAACTGGATTGGAAGGAGTGAAGGCTGTGATATCAATTTCAAGGTAGTTGATAAAAACATTACACTCAGGGTCTTCACCACCCGACCAGACACTATCTATGGCGTCACATTTATGTCAATTGCGCCCGAACATCCGGTCCTTGATCAATTGATTAAAAACACCAAAAATAGAGAACAGGTTCTGGATTATATAAAATCTGCAACAAAACGTTCATCCCTTGAACGTCTGGAAAGAGAAAAGGATGGGGTATTTACAGGATGCTATGCCATCAACCCTATCAATGGTGAAAAGGTTCCAATCTTTGTAGCAGACTATGTGCTCATCGATTATGGCAGTGGGGTAGTTATGGGCGTTCCAGCCCATGATGAACGTGACTTCCAGTTTGCTCGAAAGTATGATCTACCGATAAAAATTGTCATAAAGCCGAAAGACCAGGACCTGAAAGTTGAAGATATGGAAAATGCCTATGAAGACTATGGAATAATGGTAAACTCTGAACAGTTCAATGGCCTCGATTCATCTGAAGGGATAAAGGCGGTAACCCGATATCTGGCAGAAAAGAATTCAGGTGGCCCCAGTGTCAATTATAAGTTGAAGGACTGGCTGATTTCCCGACAGCGCTATTGGGGTGCACCAATCCCGATTATCTATTGTCCGAAGTGCGGAACCGTACCGGTTCCTGAAGAAGCCCTACCGGTCCTTCTGCCGGTAAAAATCAAGGACTTCATCCCGAAAGGAAAATCGCCATTGGCCTCGGTTGCCGATTTCATCAACACCCGCTGTCCGAAATGTGGTAGTAAAGCAGAAAGGGACCCTGATACGATGGATACATTTGTCTGTTCTTCCTGGTATTTTCTCCGCTATCTGGATCCCCATAATGATAAAGAATTCTGTTCGATGGAAAAGGCAAAGGCCTGGCTTCCCATCGATCAATATATCGGTGGCATTGAACATGCAACCGGCCATCTGATCTACTTTCGATTCTTCACAAAGGTGCTATATGATGCGGGATACATCCCGGTTGATGAACCTGCACAGGCATTGTTCACCCAGGGTATGGTAATCAGAAACGGCGAAAAGATGTCCAAATCAAAAGGTAATGTAGTGCCGGTGGGACCATTCGTGCAGAAATATGGTGCCGATGTAGCGCGCATCACCATCCTTTTTGCTGCACCGCCTGAACGGGATATGGAGTGGACCGATGAAGGTGTGGTGGGAGCAGAAAGGTTTGTCAATCGCATATATCGTCTGATCGCTGAAAATAAAGACCGGGTTTCAAAAAATCCTCCGGATTCAGTTTCGGATGAAGAAGAAGGTCTCTATATAAAATTGAATCAGACAATCGCAAAGGTAACCGAAGACTTAGAGTCATTCAAATTCAATACCGCAATCGCCGCACTGTGGGAATTGCTCAACCAGTTATACCAGACAACCAGGAAGGGACCCGCCTTTGACTACAGCCTTTATATATTGATCCAGCTACTCTCACCATTTGCACCTCATCTCGCTGATGAGTTGTGGTCGATGGTGGGAGAAAAAGGTAGTCTATTAGAATATCGATGGCCTGGATATGATCAACGATATTTAAAGGAAAAGACGATAACTGTAGTCCTGCAGATTAATGGTAAGGTTCGTTCCCATATTAAAGTCCCTCTGGATACCTCGGAAGAGGTAATAAGAAACCGCGCCTTAGAAGATGCAAAAGTCCAACGCCATCTATCAGGCAAGAAAATAAGAAAGGTAATCTATGTTCCAGGTCGGATACTTAATATTGTGGTATGATGGACCTTAATTAAAAAGGAGGAATAATGAAGAAAAGGAAGAAAAAAAAGAAGGTTATAAGGAAGAAGGCCAAGAAAAAGAAAGCCAAAAAGAGGAAGACCAAGAAGAAAAAGAAACTGTCCATTCGCGAATTGACAATTGATATTTTAAAGAGAAGTAAAACTCCTCTGCACTATCGTGAAATTACAAAACGGATTAAGAAACGTGGTTATAAATTCCATAGAAAAGACCCGGAGCGTTCAGTTTACATAATTATCAACCGCTATCCCAAGATCTTCCGAAAAACAAAGCCTGCAACCTACAAATTGAGAAAATAATCTAAATTAAAAAAGATAAATAAGAGGGCATTAATGCCCTCTTATTTTTTTCTACAGCAAGTCTTGATTTTCAATATTTTTTAGTTATTATAAACTATGCGATGTCCCAGATGTGGAGTGGATAATCCTGCAAAGAATAAATTCTGTGGTGAATGCGGTTTCCCATTGAAACAGCCAATCGATAAGGGCAGGGTGGAAATGGTCAAACAGGAGATACCCGAATCTCTGGTCAAAAAGATTCTCTATGTGCGGGACACAATTGAAAAAGAACATCGGGATGTATCGGTTGTCTTTGCGGATATATCGGGTTTCACCTCAATCTCAGAATCTCTCGATCCAGAAGAGTTGACAGAATTGATGAATAAGTGTTTTCGTAAACTGGGAAGGATGGTCTACCGTTACGAAGGTATCATTGACAAATTTATTGGAGACTGTGTGATGGCGATCTTCGGTGCTCCCATCGCCCATGAAGATGACCCAGAACGGGCAGTTCTTGCCTGTCTTGATATGCAGAATGCGATTGAAGAAATCAATGCAGGGCTTGATAAATCCCTGAAAAGGTTGCAGATTCACTCCGGGATTAATACCGGCAAGGTTATTGCCGGCAAAGTCGGTTCTGACCTCCAGATGGAGTATACGGTAATGGGTGATACCGTCAATGTTGCCCAGCGACTCAAGGACCAGGCACCTCCGGGAAGTATTCTGGTCGGTCCTGAGACCTATCGCCGCACCAAACATGCCTTCGATTTTATGCCCCTGGAGCCGATGCGGCTCAAGGGCAAGGCAGCGATGGTAAAGCCCTTTGAGGTGATTGGGAAAAAATGGGGTTCAGAATTCGGCCTGAGTATAGTCCACTCCGACCTTATCGGACGAAACCAGGAGCTTTCTCTACTAAAACAGGGATACGACGACCTCATCAAAGGAAGGTCATCAATCCTGATAATCAAAGGCGAAATCGGGGTCGGCAAATCCCGTCTGCTCTACGAATTCAGAAAATACCTGACGATCTATGCACCCGAAGGTGCGATTATCTATGGCCGGGGATTCTCCTATGAGAGTGCAATCCCCTTCAAGTCGATCCTCGACAGCCTGCACCGTTTTCTTATCGAGGAGAATGTCTCATCAAGAGAAGAAGATAAAAAGATAATTAAAGAAAAACTTGTCGCATTAATGGAAGAAGAGGGTGTAGAGGTCCTGCCCTACCTCTATAAATTTTTCAATATCGAATTGACCGAAGCACAGAAAGAAAAGGTGCGCCACCTGGACAGCCATTCCCTTCAGCTCCAGATATTTCTTGCCATCGCCACCCTGCTCGAAAAACTGAGTGACAAAAAACCGATTATCTTCATCTTCGATGATATCCAGTGGTTCGATTCCGCTTCAATCGAACTGCTCAACTTTCTCCTTCCATTGATTAAAAAAAGGAGAATCTCATTCTGTCTGAGTTATCGTCTCGGAGACCTGAGTGCAATCACCAACCTTCTCAAAAACATAAAAGACGAATACCCTGACTACACCAAAGAGATCCCCTTAAAGAACCTCTCACCCGAAGACAGTATGCTCTTGATTGAAAACCTTATGGGTAAGGATGTGGATGAAGGGTTGAAGCGATATATTATTGAAAAGAGCCAGGGCAACCCCTTCTTCATCGAAGAGATCGCCCGCAATATCCTTGAATCTGAAGCCTATAAGAAAGGGAAGGGTTTGACCCGGAAGCAGATTGAGATACCGGGTTCGATTGAGGCTGCAGTCAGTTCACGGATTGATGGATTAAATAAAGAAGCAAAATATTTATTAAAGATTGCATCAATAATCGGCCGTAATTTTCCTGAAACCCTGCTTGAGGAATTGATTAAAGATAGAGATATCTACCAGAATATCAACGAGCTTGAACAGACCGAGATTCTTGTGCGTATAAATAAAGACAATGAAACCTATTATGCCTTCCGGCATCCGATATTTCAGGAAGTAACCTATCACAGTATTCTGAAGAGTGAGCGGGTGATCTACCACAAGGTCATTGCGGAAACGATTGAGCAGAAATTTACTGACCGGCTTGAAGGCATCTCCTCGATCCTTGCCCACCACTACTACTATGCAGGAAATACCGACAAGGCGCTTTCATACTCCATAAAGGCCGGTGATGAGGCCTCTGCCCTCTATGCAAATGATGAGGCTTTACTCTACTACAATCAGGCGCTTGAGGTTGCAACCACCGAAGATGT
>MUKB01000099.1 GCA_002049785.1 Caldifarciminota bacterium 4484_100 | reverse complement strand
TTGTGGCAGGCTTGTGTATCAGGAAGGTATCAGGAGAACCCATGTGGGTATGAATGAGGTTTTGATAAGGCCCGAAGGTTTATCCGCGGGTGTCTATTTTGTGCAATTTAATGCAGGCGATTATCAAGATGTGAAAAAAGTCGTGCTCGTCCAATAAAAAGTTTTTTCAATCCCTGTTTGCCACCACCAAATTCAGAGGATTGACATCTTTCAGTTTCTGGATATAATTGCCTATGAAAAAATCACGCACTGTGTTGAAAAATATCAGAAAGTCGGAGCGGCGCAGGCTTATCAACCGCCGGAAAAAGAAGAGGAAAAAGAAGAAATTGAAAGAGGCGATGAAGTCCATCCTGAAGATGGATTCGAAGAAAAAGGCATTAAAGGCCTATCCTGAAGTCCAGTCGATTATTGATAAGTCCATCCAGGACGGGCTCATCAAGAAGAATACTGCGGCGCGTTATAAGTCGAGGCTTGTAAAGTATATAAACTCACTCAAAAAATAGCAGGTCCTTATCTCAAGAGGATTGCCTTTTCAGTCCTGCATTGGTCGGTGGTAGTGACTTGGATAAAATAGACACCCGAAGGAAGTTTCTGTCCTTGATCATCGGTTCCGTCCCAGACAATTGTCTTATCTTTCGGAAACAAATTTCTGGAAAGGGTTTTCACAATTCGACCGGTGATGTCGAAAACTTTTATTTGAGGTATAAGGGGTTTGGTTGTCGCAAGTTTTATATATAGATTGTTCTGGAATGGGTTCGGATGGAGATTAAATAGGGCAAAGGCAGAAGGAGAATCTGATTGGATTTCAACCGGGGTGAAGTTTTCGATATTGACATCATCGATATAGAAGCCCTCTCCGACATCACCATCATTATCAGAGATAAATGATATCCGGACAAGAATCGTATCACCACCTGCATAGGGAGCAAGAGAATATTCCTCTTCAAACCATTCTGACTGAATATCACGACTTTCAAGGGCGCCACCGGTTCCAATGAAGTCGAGGGTATCTGCGAGTGTATCCGGTGAGGTGCTCTTTATCACAATTACATAAATCCCATCTGCACCATAGATTGGTACCTGAAACCAGCGGTAGAATCTGAGCACGGAGTTTTCATAAACCATAAACGGTATTGTCTGAATATAACAGTCCATATTATTTACATATTGGCCATTCGTTTCTTCTCCGCAGTACCAGGAATGTGAGGGGGAGAACGACCGTCGGGTCGATATGTGCCAGAGATTGTTTGTGCCGTCGGTGGTCCAGAGAGCCGAACCCGATTCCATATCATCACTGAATCCAGTTGAACCGACAATCAGGTTGAAATCCTGGCTATGGTTATACCCTTCTGCCGATATAAAGAAATTGAACAGTGGATGATGACCAGCCGGGCAGTCCTGATGCACTGCAACAATCAGGGGGCCCAATGTATCAGATGATTCTGGAGCGATATCATTACCTGATACACTATCGGTCAATATTGATACATAGGGGTCTGTAGTATTTAATAGGATATATGGTGAATGGGCATAACCGTAGCCTTTGTTTTCTGTTCTCAGGAATATTGCAGCGGTATCACCAGGTAGGGTCGGCAGGTTGTCAACGACCATTTCCTGGAAATCAAAAACCGGTGTGCCAATAAGGAGGATCGGGTTGTAGATAATAGTTTTTGTATTTTCACTGACCCTCAGTTCAAGGTATATGCCGTGGCCGTTGCTGGCAGAACCGATGTTCACATTGAAGGCATTGGTAATTACTGTTGAATCCCCTGGATTGAGCGAGCCTACATATTCTGTGCTGTCGGTAATTGTAATCAGTGGATCCTGGGAACTCAATACCAGTTGAATGTTATCTGCTGTAGCATTGCCGGTGTTTTTTAATGTCAGGGTTAAAAATATGTCCTCATTGGGGTTTGCAATACCGTCGTTGTTTCCTGAAGAGTCATTGATCTGCCAGCCCAGGAAACTGACATAAGAGCCACTGATCACCGGGATTGTGAATTCCTTGGGGATGAAGTTATGGGCTGAAACGGTAAGGTCAAAATTGCCCGAAGTCTGGGCAGTGGTGCTTAAATAGATTGAACCGCTTGCATCGGTATATCCTCTGTCATAGGATTCATTCAACTTCATCAAACAGACCAGGGCATCCCTTATTGGTGCGCCGGTGGTTTTGTCCCGGACCGTGATCAGGACTCGACTGTTTCCGGTGGGGATGGAGTCAGGAAAGGAGACCATCAGTGTTTCTGGTGTATCGGTCCAGACCGGAAGTTCAGGGTCGCCCAGGAGATTTATCTGATACTGGTGCCAGCGGTAGACATTCTTTTCCCTTGAATATGGGATAAAGTGTGCCTTAGCCAGGGCCAGACAGGCGCCAAGATGAAAGTGATTCTCCTTGAATAGAGAATAGAAGATGCGGGAGTCGAAGCGGTCAGAGTAGCCGAATCCAGGGTTACCAGGAGATCCCCAACCATAACTCGAATTACCGATATAAGCAACACCGCCGCCCTGGGGACTGTTGACAAATGATTCAGATATCGAATTGAAATCGAAGGCAGAGGTCCAGCATCCGATTGAACAGAATATTCCGTAGTATGGTGCATTGGTGAGGGTGTCAAAATCCTCCCGATGCAGGTATCCGGTTCCACATCCTATTACATCAATCCAGCCGTGTCCGTCATGATTTGATAATCCCATCCCCTGTCTCAGGCTGTTCTTTACCGCAGCAGGGGTGAGGTTTCCCTGACTTCGATACAGTTTCGTGATATCAAAATACTGGGGAAAAGATTCATTGCCGATTCTGTTCTTATGAATTCCCTGGTCAGTATAGGGATCTGACCAGAGTATGTCCGCTGCAAACATCGCCTGGATGAGATAACCTGGTGCAGGATTCCTTTCATAAATAAGCACCTTTTCAACGAATTTCTGTGCCTCACTAATCGTATTGACCGGGGCCCGACCAACAAAAAGGTCAGGGTATAAGTCAACACTATCCTCAATTTCCCCATAACTTCCATCATTATCTTCATCCCAGGTTCCCTGGAGGTCTGCAAAATAGAGATCAGCAGGCATTGTATCTTCCCGGCCTGGATAGTATCCTGCTTCACAGGTCATTGCATAGGCAAACCTACAGGGGATGATATCGGTGTCACCGCCGAGCAGAACATACTGAACCCCTGAGTCCGGTAAGGTTTTGATATAATTTCTTATCTTGGCAGGCTCATCCTCCCCTGGGTAATGGGAAAGAATCCAGGTTTTGGTCCGGAGCATAGTGCGTACACCCTTTTTTGTCTTCCAGTCGGCAAGCCTCTGGAAGACCGTATCAATAGGTGGGTCAGAAATAATCACATAGTCGAAGTCATCGGGTTGTCTTGCAGGATGAAATTCGACATCCTCGGGGTTGGTCGCTATTGTTTTAATAATTCCGGTTCTTGCAGGTATTTTTATGCCCGGGGAATAGTCAATCGCAAATTGAATTTTCTTATAAAATATAAGTTTTCCCGATGCAGGAAGATATTGGAGAGGGTATATGAGGAGTTCACAGATTGTTTGGTTATCAAAACGGGCCAGCCCTTTAAATTGAATAATATCTACTGGATAGAGGTTATCAGACCCGTAGATTTTCTTATCCGGTTCTTCCCTCTTTTTTATTTCTTTCTGCAGGAGAATCACCGGAGGTTGTGCCCAGGTCAGGTGAAATACACCGTTGAGGACTTCACTTTCTTTATTTAGAACCCGGATATTAGTAACCTTTGAACCCCGGGGTAGGGAAACAAAGATGGGTTTGACCGGAAGTTCTGGTGCACCAATCTGGTCGGTAATTTCACACCCCTCAAGCAGGACTTTTGTATACTCCTGTACGGGCAATAACTGGAGGTTGTAGTCAAAGAACTGGATGTCTTTAACCACTGTGCTGCTTATGATAAAAATTAATGATATGATCATCTCTTCTCCTTAATATTATATTTTGAGGCAAAGTTTACACAATTACCTCCCAGTTCCTTTGCCTCATAACAGGCCTGATCCGCAAGAAGGATTAGTTCTTTCCCATCAATGGCATCCTGGGGAAATGATGCGATACCGATACTCAGTGTAACATTAGGCTCAATCTCCTGTTCTTCAATCTTCTTACGCATCCTTTCCGCTACTTCAAAGGCGAATGTCGCATCGGTTTCAGGAAGCACCGCGATAAATTCATCTCCGCCATAACGGCCGAGAAAATCGACATCCCGGATCGTTTCTTTCATCAATCGACTGAATCTTACAAGGATGCGGTCACCAGCAGGATGTCCGAATTTGTCGTTGTAATTTTTGAAGTTGTCAAAGTCGATCATCAATAAGGAAAATGGCCGGTGGTATCTTTTTGATCTTTTTAATTCTGCGTCAATGAATAGTTCGAAACTCCGCCTATTGGGCATTTCAGTAAGGGGGTCGGTGAGGGATAACTTTTTTGCCTCTTCGTATAACCGCGCGTTCTCCAAGGCGATGGATATCTGTGCGCTCATACTTGAAAGGAGCCTGATGTCCTCTTCAGTAAACCCATCGAGTTCAGGGCTTTCAATATCAATTACTCCAACCAACCGATTCCCCATCATCAAGGGAAGGCAGATTTCACTCTTTGCCTCTTCTACACCTTTGATATAGTACGGGTCCTTTGATACATCCGGGGCATAATACATCTTCTTTGTCTGGGCAACATGCCCGGTGATTCCAGTTTCACCGATCTTTATTTTTATTTTCTTTATATCTATAGGATAATTTATATATGAATGGAGATAGAGTTCTTGTTTCTCTTCATCAACGAGGAAGACTGCCAGGTTCAGATAGCCGAAGAGTTCTTTCAACCTTTTTAGAATATTATTAAGCAATTTGTTAAAATCCAGGGTGGAGATGAAACTCTGACTCACTTCGTATAAGAGGGTCATCTCTTTTGCTTCCCGGCTCAATTTCTTATACAGTTGTGTATTGTCAATTGCGATTGCCGCCTGATTGCTCAACATTGTAATATAATCGATGTCAGATTTTGAGAAATTCCTGGGGGTTGTAGAATTTACATAGAGGATTCCGATCAATTTGCCGCGTGCCATCATCGGGATAGCTGCAACCGCAGCCCTCTTTTTTGCCCTTGCGACCGGGTTGACATCAGGATATTGACTCAAATCAGAGATGAGCACGGGTCTTTTGGTTCTTATAACCTCACCGGATATACCGCGATTGAGTCGAGCGGTGGATTTGTATCTGGTGGGCAGGTCCGCTCCCCTCTGGTATTCATATGCCTCGAGAATCTTGTTTGTGGATTCATCAATAATAATGAGGCCTCCGGCATCAGCATCTGCAATCGATACAGAAGTTGATAAAAATACCTTTACAATCTCTGCAATATTGAAAGATGAGGTGATGAACAGACCGATCTGTTCCAGGATGGTTACCATCCGGGTCTTTTCCTCACTCTCATTTATGAGCCTTGAGTGTTCGATTGAAAGCGCAGCCAA
>MUKB01000009.1 GCA_002049785.1 Caldifarciminota bacterium 4484_100 | reverse complement strand
CTACACTTCGGATTTTCTCTGGCTCTCAAAGTTAGGGAAGATAGTTTTGTTGACAACCTGTATCCGCCTCTGAGTGCGGAGGTTGTGTCCCTATCTCCCCTACGCATTCCTGTAAGCCCCTTCGCTCCACAGACATTACTCTGCTTCAACGCTACTATGGACTTATCCGACTGCCATAATGTCATCTGGATTACCTCACCATTTCCAGACTTGAATAATCCATATTCACCATACCCCCTGGCAAAAACATTATGGCTCTCCCGAGTTCCCAACCTATCCTTTTGATACCGTGCAGGGGTCTCAGACCCCGTCGGGCTCTTGCCTCCTACTACGCAGAGTTCACTACTAATGTGATTGCTAATCTTTCATTAGATTGGATTTGCACCAATTGGATAAATTGAGCTTTGCTCGGCGCACTCATTTTCACCTCCTTTTGATACCCTTCGGAAGATAACTGCACCCTGAATCAGTTTTATCCACTATAATAATCTTTTTTGTTTGTTCATCTTTATTAACCCTTAATCTACAGAAGTACACTCCAGCCGGCAGTCTCCTCCCAAAGGTGTCTAATGGTAGCCAACTTATACAATATGAGCCTGCATCTTTATACTCATCATTAACAATCTTGGCAACTTGTTCCCCAAAAATATTAAAGATAGCAATATTTACCCGGCTTTTGCAAAAGAGTTGATATCTTATCTGGGTTTGATAACCGACTGGATTAGGGAGAATTTGTAAGATGAACAATTTATTTGGTAAGACGGCATAAGTTTCTTCTATCCCTACAAAATCGGTCTCAAGTTTTATTAACCACGCATCGTCAGAACCCGTCCCGCCCAGTTCGGTATAACCGAAGACCATATAGCAATTGTCCTGTGTCTGCTCAACTGCCATACCCCATTCATTATAGGGACCACCAAGTGTCTTAGTCCAAAGCGTATCACCGAGGGAATCGGTTCGGACTATCCATAAATCACTTTCACCTGCCCCAAAGGAAAAAGTTCGGCCGGTCAAAATGTAGCCGCCATCATTAACAAGTCCCATTGCGTAGGCATTCTCTGTATCAGAGCCTCCATAGGTTTTTTCCCAGATTAAGTTACCAAAAGAATCGGTTTTTACCAACCAAAAATCGCCATTTTTATTCCCCAAAATCGCATACCCATCCTGTATCTCAAATACCTTTTGCATATCACTGCCACCAAGATATTTAACCCAGAGCCGATTTCCAAGCGAATCAGTTTTTAAAAGGCAACCACCGGTAGAACTTGATCCGCTTATTATATAGCCATTGTCAGAGGTCTGCCGAACGCAGTTACCAGACATTCCTTCACTGAAAGTTCTTTGCCAAAGAATATTACCTAACTGGTCGGTTTTAATAAGCCATATGCCTTCAGGCGAAGAATGCATACCGGTGATAATATAGCCACTGTCAGGAGTTTGTTCGACCCAAGTTCCAAAATCAATCATCCAATCTCCTTGAACTCCATATCTTTTCTCCCATTCTTTGACTCCCGAAGCACTGTATTTTATCAACTCAAGGTCAGTATTCCCCCAGCCGGTTCTTGTCGTATAGCCGGTTAAAATATAACCGCCGTCAAAGGTTTGTCGGACACAACTGGGTTCATCATCACCACCTGATAACCCGAACCAGGTTGTCTGCCAAATAGGATTGCCTATACTGTCGGTTTTTATTATCCACATATCCATGTCGGTACCATTCCATGAACTTGAAGCGAGAATATAGCTGCCATCCAATGTCTGCCCTGCTGAATAACCAACATCGTTTGAGTGATAACTCGAATGATCATATCTTTTTGTCCACAATGTATCGGGTACCTGAGCATAAAAAAGGTCAGACATCATCAGAACACAAAATGCTATCCTTAAAATAATTTTGCCCTTCATATGCCTCCTTTTTTCTCTAAACTAATATAGTCCTTACTATCCCCTTTTTCATTTTTTGTGATTGCTAAATTACGCTGAATTTCCAATAGTTTATAAGGGTCTCAATTTTTTATTGACAAATGGTCTCTTTTGATTATAATTTCACCATTAAATTGACCCCTATGCGTTATAGTCTTGAGTTTCAGAAACAGGTGATTGAGAAGGCCCAGACACTGGGGATTAAACCCCTGGCAAGGGAATATAGACTCTCGCGCAATACCATTAAGAGGTGGATACATATCTATAAAACTAAAGGGCTTCAGGGTCTTGCCTCTTTACATCAAAAAGCTCTTTCAGCCTCTGAAATTGAAGCATTTATTATTACCCTTAAGGAAAAAAATCCGAATGCAACCCTAAGAGATATTAAAAACGAGCTTAAAATAAAAAAAGGAGAGGTGCTCAGCATAAATGGTGTCCACAGGGTTTTGAAAAAATTTGGAATGACGGGTACGAATTATCTTCCATTCAGGGTAGCCACCAACCGAGAAATTAACGGTATCATTGATTATGTCCGTGTCCTTATTTCAAAGAAGCAAATCAAAGAGGCCGCCGAGGTTTTAAACTCAGTTCCGGCGCTATCAAATTTTTCAGTGCTAAAGGATGTCCCTGACGAATTTCTTACCCTCAGGAGACGGGTTGAACGACTTGAAGCATTATGGGGGAGTCTCCCTATGGATGAAATGTATAAAAGGGCAAGAGAACTCCGTAGATATTGCGAAAAAGAAAAATTATTCTTTACCGGAATTTTTGTGACTACCCTGGAAATGAATGCCTTAAATTTCTTAGGACGACCTAATAAGGTTGCTTTTCTTTATAATAAATATTTTAAATATGTGCCGGGCCTACCCTTGCCTCTAAAATACACATTCCTTATGGAATCCTTTATCGCCTTTATGCGTGCGCCGAAAAAATTTCCCATCGGAATATTTAAAAATTTTCTGAGTAGACTGGAACGGTTTTGTTTACACTTACCAGCATCAGAACATCGATTCCACTGGTACGATGCGATAAGCGCTTGTTTCCAGATAATTGGGGAGATAAATAAATCCCAGGAATGGCTGGAGAGATTATTGGAAGAAATCGATACAGAATCCAGAAAAGAATATCTACCTGAATATTTATCTCTATTAGCGACAACCGGGGCGTATACTGAAGTTCTTGAGAATAATGAATTTTTTGAAAATATGGCAACGCCATTAGTTTTGCGGGCTTCTCTGGCCAGGGGTAATGCACTTCTTGGAACCGGTAGACCTAAAGAAGCTCTGGAACTTGCCTTAAATTCATTTTACAAGGCAAAAGAAGAACATCTTCGACCAGCTATGGCAGGTTTTACTTTTTTTATTTCTTGTTGTTATGCAGCACAAAAAGAGACAAAGAAGGCAAGACGATACCTCAGAATGTCTCTTTATTTTTCAAAAAATATTGAAAGATTGAGGCTACTTTATTCTCTTTTTTTAAAATGTGCACCGAATATTTGTCCACGCACGAATGACCACCGCATTCGGCTTATAATTTATTACCTCCGTGCTTGTAGCTCTTTAAGGAAAAAAGATTACATGAAAGCATACCGATTTGCGGTGAAAAAGGGCCTACAAGGGTTATTACACCATATCATTCTGTTAAATCCCGAAGCGGTTAATAATCTTCTTAAAAAGGGTAAAGATACTCTTCTTTCAAAAGAATTTCTTAGGTTACCGGTCTTCAAAGGGGTAATCCCGGTTTTAAAATTACTGCTTCTTAAAGAAAAAGAGGCAATTTTCTATGGCGAGCATAAAATTAAAATGTCGCCCCGAACTAAGGATTTTCATTTACTTGTTTATCTGTTTCTTAATCGCAAAAAGCATTTAAAGAGAGACGATTTGACCGATATATTTTACCATAAGGTTCAAAATCCTATAAAGAGTTTGACTAAAGCACTCTCACGAATAAGAAGAATCCTCAATTTACCAAGAGAAGTTCTATCTTCGACACAACAAGGGGTATTTTTCAACATTGAAACAAAGATTGACTTGGAAGAGTTTGAAGAAAGGTTCAGGATGGGACGGATTTTTGAAAAAGTGGGCGAGATTAAGCAGGCATTAAAGGAATATCAAGAATGTTTTGCAATTTATAAAAAGAGCCCTTTTGAGCGGATGGGTTATTATTATAACTTTGCTGAAGATAGAAGAACACTTGCTCGGAATATGTTTGAGCATTTATGCTATGTCCTATTAGAACACGCAAAACAGAAGAAGGAAGAGAAAGTGATTATCAAAATAATTCAAAAACTTAAGAAAGAAGGTTATAGTAACGATAAATCTTCCCAACCTTGGGAATTCTAAAACGAATTAAACTGTTGATTTGCAAACTTTTATGATTGGTCGGTGGATATGAGATTCAAGATTTTGACCGAACTGGAGACCGAGGTAGTGCACTTTGCAAGGGCGTGCATAAAACATAATGACCGTGCGGTGGCAAGGCGGGTTCTCAAAAAGATCTCAAGGATTATCCCAAATTCACAAGTACTTGATGAGTTAAACTTTACACTTCTTGCACGGCATAAAATGTAAAGTTTATGAGATTCTCAGCGGACCTTGACGACACGGGCCGGTGCAAGAGACCTGTCTTCAGGCACGACAAAATAGATACCCGCAGGAAGGCCATAGCCGATCCGATCTCCAGGGAAGGTTCCAACCCATTTGCCTGTGATGTTGTAGAGGGAAAAGTGCTTATCTTTGGAGCCCGGGATTGAGGTGAACCGGGTGAAGGGGTTGGGTTGACATTGTAAGGTGTTCGGTGTTTTGACCGTCTGTTTCTGCTCTTCTGAGCCGATTATTCTTGTGGATGCAAGCCAAACCGTACCACCTCCAGTGCCACCGTCGCAGTAGGAGATAAAAACATCATTTGCGTCGGTGCATATTCCGATTGCAGCACCGTACATACCGATGGTGTCCACCACCTCATTGTTCCAGGAATTGCCATCCCCCCAGGCATGTTCCACAAAACACTCATTATGGGCATGGGAGGCAATGTGCATTACACCGTCGTCAGTCATTGCTATCTGATTATTCCAACCCTTTTTGGTTGGCTGTGCTCCCTGATGGACAATATATGTGTTCCAGATGCCTCCGTCTTTCTGGGCAAAACCCAAGGAGTAGTTGCCACCGCCATAGGGCCAGTAAAAACTAATATTGGGTAGGTCGTTCTGGTCTAAGACAAGGTCGCACTCAGAGCCAGCTCCACCCGAATAGACTGTTTCAGTGGTCCAGGTTGTGCCGTCAAAAGAGGTATAGTAGAGGGTGTATGTGCTTGGGTCATTATGTGCAATATGTGGATGGTCAAGGGAATCGAGGCCGAGTGAAGGTGTAAAGGCGCAATAAGGCCGTTCCTGGATGACCCAGTCTGTACCATTTTTATATGCGTATCTTAATGGACAGCCGCTGATTTCTGCAATATAGGCAATATGGGGGTTTCCATTGGAGTCCAGTTTTAATGAACAGTAATCTCCACAACTGGAACTATTATCCACTATTTCAGTATGCCAGGTGCCATCAAAATAGGCATAACCGAGATAGTTGTTCTCCGCATAAAAGGCAACATAGATTCGATTATTCGCATCGATGACAACGGACGGGCCGCCATTGTGCCAGGATGCAGCAGGAGCAACGGTTTCATACACCCAGGAGTCGTTATTCCAGTAAGCATGGGTCAGGATGGTATCGTTTGTATAGTAAAATAGATGGGGATTATGGTTTACATCGATAGCCACCCCGGTTCCGGTTGCAAGGTTCGGATCGACCATCATTGTGTACCACGCAGATATAAAAATCAATAAGATCATAAAACCTCCTTTTTCTTAAGATAATAAAAGATGTTGTTCATTTTATATGTTCAACAGCGGTGAGCCTTTGTAGATTAAGGGAGTTCTTAAAACGGTATGGGTACTTGACATATGTAATATAAAACATTATAATATTCCACTTAAATGTTATGAGCTATTACCCTTTTGAATTGAAGAAGAGAGCGGTCAAGATGCTTTTGTCAGGCAAAAGCCGAGCCGATGTAATTAAATCATTCGGTATCCATGCTTTTACCCTGAACCGGTGGCTAAACAGATATAATGAATCCGGAGATATTGGGCTTCTGGATCAACGGATGAATGGTAATTATAAACTAATTTCTGGTGAGGTAGAACAGCGGATCGTTTTAATTAAAGAAAGATACCCAGCTATTACAGTTAGGCAGGCAAGATTTAAATTAAAAAAAGAGGGTGTAAATTGCGCTGAATCTTCAATATGGCGTATCTGGGTGAAATATGGTATGGCGGGATTGAACCCTCAATCCCTCTCCTTGACATTTTCTTATGGTCAATCCGAATCATCCCATATTCTTTATAATAAAAAACTGGTTATCGAGCTCCTCAAACAGGAAAGATATGATGAAGCAGCAGACATAGTAAATAACCTGCCACTCTTTCCCTATCGAGAGCTTCTTGCACAAATTCCTGAAACATATCTCAACCCGTTTCGTCAAAGAGATCTATTATCTTATTATCTCACAGACCCTGGCCAATACTACATAAAAGCGCACAGATTGAGAAAGATATTTGAACACTCAGAAAGATACTACTCAGCACTGATATGCGGGATTAACGAGCTGTTGGCACTGCAGTGGCTGGGTAGGGTTGAGCAGGGTGTGGCATTAATAAATCATTTAAGGCAGATACTTGGGGCAAATAAACCCAGATATTTTTCTTTTATTTTTGACCTGTTTGAAGGTGTTTTTCTATGCACCCTTTTAAAGGTTGAACAGGCGATCAAGATGATGAAGCGATGTGAGGGTATCCAAAATCTTCTGATGTCGCCTTTTCTAAAGGGTAATTTAGCAAACCTCTGTGCATTCCTGGGATATAATAGAAAGGCAATATATTATTTGGAAGGGTGCATAAAGGAACTCCCTGTTGAGAAATTTCCGATATTTTATCTGAATCTTGCCCTCTGCTATTGTCGCAGTGGAGATTATCGTTCTGCAAGAAATATCTTGGCCCGGTTGAAAGGAAGGACAAAGAAAATGACGGTGCATGCCCTGCTTGTAGAGACGCGCATTATGCTCGTCAAAGGAAATTTCTTTGGTGCATTGAAGTTGTGCCGTTCTGTTTTGAGAGATGTTGAAAAGGGAGAAATCCCACATTATATCCATGCGGTCACGCTTATGGAATCCGCAATATACTCCGCATTAAGTGAAAAAAAGAAGGCTCAGGATATCTTACAGAGATATGATTCTTACCTATTCAAACATAAACTTTATCGAGAATTTGAGATGCGCAAGATCCTGGAGAAATCCTCGCCAAAGTCCAAGAATATTGAGAAGATAAAGGTTTTTCATCTGTTTTCAATGCTTAAGAAGGCAAAGGGTAGATATCTCTCAAACTATTATATGAGGGCGGTTCGATATGCAGAGAGACACTCTATCTCAGGGTTCTTGCATCTTTTCGGACTCTTCTATCCAGAACCGGTAAAGAATCTTCTCAAAAAGGGGAAGAATCCACATCTGCCGGTTACGATGCTTGAATTTCCGGTATTTGAACAGGCCATCTCAAGTTATCGCATTTCCTTCTTGGGACAGATGAGAATATATAAAGATGGGAAGAAAATCAGACAGAAGATTCCTCCCAGAGTTGCTGCTTTATTCATTCATCTTGCCCTTACTGCTGAGGGGTATCGAACAGTCGAAGAATTTTGTATGAATTTCTGGCCCAGGAGTGAAAGACCAAGGCGAAATCTCTCACGGCTTCTATCTTCATTGAGAAAATTCCTGGGAACTTCAAAAAGATACTTGAAAATCAATCAGGGGAAAATTGTATTCAGCCATTTTCTAACAACAGACTATTCTGAGTTTGAGATGGCGCTTTCCAAGGCAAAGGTCTTTGAACGGACAGGCGAATGGACATTCGCCCGTAAAGAATATCTTTATGCATTCAGTCTATTCCGCGGTGAGCCGTTCAAGAAGATGTATGATAACTGGTCAGAAAATATCCGCCGGGTTATTCTAAATAAACTGGAGACCGAGGTGGTGCATTTTGCAAAGCAATGCGTGTCACATAATGATAGGGCCTTAGCCCTGAAGGTTATGAAGCGGGTTTCAAAGATTATCCCCAGTTTATGTTGACTTTTAACAGAATTTTTTTATAATAGATTACATGGATACAAAGGCAGATAAGAGTCATCGAGTTTATATAGAAACCTTAAGGCAGATGACACCAGCGCAGAGGCTGGTTAGGGCAATGGTCACCGGCTCAATTGCTTCAAGTCTCCAGGGTGAACCCCGTTCCACCCATGATATAGATTTTGTGATTTCCCTTAAAGAGCAGGCTGTTTCAAAAATGGTGGAGGCATTTCCCCCATCTGAATTTTATTTAGATAGAGACGCAATTATTGATGCGATTGAGCACAACGGTTCATTTAATCTGGAAGTTCAATTTGGGGTTCTCGATATCAATTATCTAAAAGGGTGGGTGCAGAAACTGGGATTAGAAGCCCTCTGGCAACGTTTGCAAAAAGAGGCAGAAGTTATTTAGGTTATCTAGATGCGAGACCTTATCGGTAGATTTGTATCTTTCTGAATCTATTCGGTCAGGACAAATTTTTTAACATAACATTTGTTGGCAAAATCCACCGAACAGAAATAGACGCCGGAATTCAGATATTTGCCATTTTTATCTTTTCTTTGCCAGATTATTGTGGCATTGACCGGAGCGAAGAATTTATCTATTACCCGACCGGAGATGTCATAAATTTTAACTGACAATTTATTGAGCATTGGCCTGTTCCATAAGATTTTGATATGTATATCTTCAAATCCAGGGTTGGGCTGGATCAAAATAGATGGTGGTCTGGAACGATCTGTGTATGTTTCTGCAACGCCGGGTTGCGTAGTATCTGGAACACCGACAAAGACATCCTGATTTCCCTGCCTGGTATCGGTCCAGATCTGATGGATGTCATTGATTGAAAAGGCGGTCACCCCGATATATTCACCGATAAGGCCGGCTCTTCCTGCGGTAATAACCGGGTAATCGATCTGTTGAGGGAATTTATTTCTCTCTCCCCAATACTTACCTGCAGTCGGATCCGATGAAACCGTTGTGATCCTCTCGTTTGTGGACCAGGTATTACCACCATCTGTTGAGGTTGTCATATACAGATCCATCAGGAGATTATTTGAATCGAGCCTCCGGTCGAGAAATACCACAATTATACTACCATCAGGTGCAACCGTGAGCCAGGGATGAAACTGGTCGCATCCGTTATTCAACGGGTCGTCGTTGATTCTCTGTTTCGTGCTCCAGGTATTTCCTCCATCTGTAGAACGGGTAAAGTAGATGTCGGTATCAGTATTGCCTGAAGAATAATCCATATAGGCAACATAGATACTTCCATTATTAGGGCCTCCGGTGATATCCACATCCATAGCGGGAAATGAGAAGACGAGGATACTTCCATTGATATATCCGGAGACAAATGATACTGGTTGCAGGGTAATGTCAGAGCTGAAGGTTTGACCACCATCGGTTGAGCGGTCGAATTCAATCGAACCGGAATACTGAACCCAGGCAACATAGACCTCACTATTCGGTCCAACCGCAGTCACCGGCCACTGGACACTTCCCACATCGCTTACTGTCACCGGCCCCACAAATGAGTTACCTCCGTCGGTTGAACGGCACATCAGGATTTCTGTAGTATAACCGAACCTGGTCCAGGCAACATAAAGGTTTCCGGTATATGGACCGCCAGAACGGTCACAGGCAATCAATTCCTTGTCTTCAAAAACATTGGGGACGCCGTCGATTACAGTGACCGGTTCGGACCAGCTCATCCCGCCATCGGTTGACTTGTAAACAAACAGGCCATTCGGCTCTGAGGTTGAATTGAATGATAGAATCACTGCAAAGAAGGTGCCTGCAGTGTCACAGGTTATGCCCGGGTCACTATCCCGAGGATATGAGCCCAGGGGGAAGAGGTTCTGATTCCAGGTTAAACCACCATCAAATGAATAACCATAACCAACACGACGATAACCCAATCTGAAGTCTCTCCATACTGCAACCAGATTTGTTGTATCTAAGGGATTTATTACAATCTGTTCTTCATTTTGAATTTCGGTTGTAGTATCGTTGTTGAGTTTGATATTGAGATAGGCAGAATCCCTCTGGCCAAATGCAAGAATATAAAATGATAAGAGATAAATAAATGGTCCCTGCATAATACCTCCTTAAACCATTATAAAAATAAATATTACTCTGTCAAGTCGGGTGTTGTTATATGAGACGCCTGAGAAATTTCTCCCGGAACGCAAAGATCAGGCTCACCAGTAGAAAGAGAAGCCCGATACTGTTCATAATGATTGCCCCAAGTTTATAATTTAGACCTTTTCTCAGTAAATCGATAAAATCATTCAACCAGAAGATATTACCACTTTGGGTTCTAAGAACCGCCCATATTGCAATGCCCACAGCAATGAAGACAAGCGTATTTAGAAATATCCAGGCAGGATATAACCATCTGGGGCTGGGTACAATCCTCTGGTATAGATGCAACCTCTGTATTACAGAGTCTTCGATCGGTCCGGGATCCATCGGGGTCGATAGAAAATTGTCAATCTCAATTTCGACCTTGAGCATCTGTTGGCATTTTTTACATTCAGCGATGTGCGCCTCAATCCATCTGTGTTCTTCTGGTTTTAGAATATTTAAACGGTAAGCAATTAATCTTGCTTTATCAGGACAGGAGTTCATTTTCATATCGCTCCAGCTCCTTTCTTAATCTGACCCTTGCCCGGCTCAGGGCTACTTTAATATTGGCCGGTCTCTTTTTGACGATGTGTGCAATCTCTTTGATTTCCATCCCCTGATAATAGTATAGAATCAATAACAGACGGTCCTGCTTCTTTAATCGGTCAAGCGCCTTTTGGATGATTACCCGTTTTCTTATGTGTGGTGCCTGGTCAGGAACTGAAGGTTCATTGATCTGATTAAGGCTGACCGGGTTATGGCCTTTTCTCAGCCGGTCATAGATGAGGTTACGGGCGATACAGCACAACCAAGTTTTTATATGTTCAGGTTTTTTCAGTTTATGGATATTTCTGAAGGCCTTGATAAATGTCTCCTGGCAAATATCTCGACTCAATTCATAATTGTGTAGCATACGATATGCAACTGTAAATATCAACTGCTTATATCGTGTTATAATTTCAGCAATTGCCTTTTCATCATCACTCTGGCACAATCTGACAAGTTCACCAATATTTACAGACAAAGAGGATTATTCAGGTCGATTCTTTTTGACCAGATAATATATCAGCAGGAAGGCCAGACCGAGGATGCATAAGAAGATACCGATACCGATGATAAAGTCCGCATTTACAAATATCCCCATTATCCCAAGCCCGATTCCGACCGCAATCGTGACAATGCCCTTGCGCAGATATCTTGGTATGTCGAACTCCTTCTGTCTGGGTTGTTCAAACAGGGTCCTGACCATTTCTGGATCCTTGCCGGTTTCCAACGCCTTTACCAGTGATTCATAGTACTTTCTCTTTTCCTGGTGTTCGGCAATAATTGCGATAATTGCGATTCCACAGCCGAAGATAATCGCAACAATGGGAATGATAAATATTAAAGTATTAAATGATGACATATAACCTCCTTTACCTATATGACCGCTATTTCAACCTATAGGTAACAGATTAATTGATAATTACCACCTTTTCGAAGACGGTTATATCTCCGCTTGTCAGTTTGAAGAAATAGATGCCCGAAGGCAATCCGGTTTTTAATTCCCTGAACCCTACTTCTATATCTCCTTTATAAAGGGTCTTTAAAAACCTTCCCCTTACATCGTATACATCCAGATTGATATCTTTTCTCCAGTTAGACCCAAGAATGAGATTTATCTTTCCAGAACTTGGATTTGGAAAGACGGCAAAGCGGGGAGATGGGGATCTGGCTTTTGTCTCTTTGATATCGGTAATTCGGCCGAACTGTCTCAGCCCGGGATCGCCGAAGAGGTTGTAGTGATAGGCGATCATCCAGTGCCCGGCAATATCCATAAAATCATTCCGGGCGATATCATAGGCATTGCCGATAATACTATGGCTTATGGTTGTATCCTGCATAAGCCTTTTGTAAAAATGGTATGGGATTCCTCCTTCATCAGCGAGTGACAGCCAGGCGATACGCGAACTGCTGATAACCGAAGATGCACCACGGTATAAAAGATAGGCACCGAGACTGTAGACCTCAGGCTTTCCACACAAGCAGGATCTGAGGAATGTTGTTGCGGGGTGGGAGTTGTCCAGGCTGTAGACATCACTACTCTGGAGTGAATTGGGCCAGTCCATTTCATTGTCCTCAGGGATGCTATCCCCGTCATCCCAGGACCAGATCTTTCTGGCATAGCAGTTATAGTTACCGTGGTGACATTCGTATACTATGCCTCTATTCTGCCAATACATAATGTGATTGGTCCTGCAGAGGGAATCGGTGCAGGGAAAGAGGCTGGGACGAAGCCCTGCCTGTTCATAAAGGGTTATGGTATTTGTCGAGTCGAGAATTCCTTCATCAAGGAGTTCCTGGGTGAAGGATGCTCCGTCGAGCCTTGAGTTTCCGCTATTATTTTCATTCCCATAATAGTAGATACCTGCAGGAAGTAAAGAAGCGGTTTTATAAGATATATCGGTATTGCTGTCAAACCCGACCATCTTGGCACAGATATCTTCGATTACATAATCGGTGCTGAATGGAATTCTGCCCAGATGGATGTCCGCATGATAATCAGGAAGGTCATCACCATTCGGCTGTCCTAATGAATCAAAGACCTCTCCATAATATGTATCACGGTCGTAATTCCAGGATAGGCTGTCCGGTTCGGACAATTCTGCATAATAGAGATCGCTCGGGATTGGTGAAATATTGGGGTCATTATATGGGCTGTCCGGATCATCATTAAATGGAACCATATTGCGCCAGGGTATGTCGTCGATGAATCCGACCAGCAGGACATATTCTATATCCGTGAGATTCTGTCTTAAATAGTTTCTGATCTTCTGTTGTAGGTCTATCCCGGGAATGTTTGCCTCAATATACTCTTTGGTTATGACATTGACATTATAGCCCTGGCTCTGCCGATAGGCAACAAGGGTATCAACCGCATGCTGGATTGAGGCGGGGATAATGATGTAGTATCCATTCGCCCTTTTCGGTGTGGTGGTTCTGTACCAGGTTTTTGCCTCCTGCCAGTTATATACTATCTTTCGGGCGATTTCATCAAAGGTGGTATCGTCTCTCAGTTTCTGCCAGAATCGTGCCCGTCTGGTTCCTGGTGAAGGCATCCGGTATCTTATCTCAATGGCTATCTCGGGTGAATAGTATAGTTGTTCTGTGAGTGGTCTATAAGAAAAATGGTAGCAGACAACTGTAACAACTGTATATTTCCTCAACCCTCCTATTGATAGTATTCTTCCATAATCTTGAGGAAATGGCTGGTTACTCTGGTAGAATTTATTCTTCTGCAGTTGGTATGAGCGCATAACTTTTTCGAACAGATTTTGGTTATCCATAAGCGGAAGATTTGGGGGTGTGGGTGGTATGGAACAGGTGCCCAGTGCAATTCTCTTTCCTGAAAAATTGACCTGTTCAACCACAGCACCTGGTGGCAGGGCAATAGTGACCACCTTCTTTGTCAGATGCGGGGCACCAGGAATATTCATATAAGTAGCGTTTCTGATTACAGGCCCATTGTCGCTCATCTCAAACTCTGAAACTGGGACATTGATATTCAAAATATCGGTCCAGGCAAATAGTGTCCAGGTTAATAGAATTAGTATCTTCATATCTCCTCCTTAATTTGTTTATTATAACCCATTTAATTCCGTGTGTCAAGTTCATCTTGATTCTGGATAGAATATTTAGCCATTATGTCATTGGGAAAACCGTTAGTCAATGAGTTATTGAGTCATTAAGTCATTGGAAAAGATTTAGTCATTGCGTCATTAAGTCATTGAAAAATCACAAAAACAAGAGAAACGAGAAAAACCAGATAAACCA